>NZ_BAWZ01000075.1:0-544 GCF_000698105.1 Geomicrobium sp. JCM 19037
CCAAACGCATTGCGCTTAATGACCTTCGTCTGGTTGTTCAGCCTTCAATCGGACCATTCGTGTGACCAAAAATAAAGCTGTTGAGAATTTCTGGTTGCCAATTCTTCAACGTTTTTACGGCCTTTTTCATCTCTTTCAGCGCTGAAGTTTCCACAGCTTGATAAAAAGTTTGTAGACCGGCGAACACGTCGGTTCCCTCGGTCTTGCTCGTCCGATGCTTGTCAAACCATGCTTGGAACTGGTTTTTCAGCCCATAGACTTCCCGAAGTTCCTCGGATAACTCCAGGTAGCGATTCAAGTACCACGTTTGCTTCTCGCTTAGCTTTTCCGGACGCTTATGAAAGACATGGTGCATCTGCTTGCACTTCTTTCGATCATACTCGTGAAACGTTTTTTGTACGCGACGCCGCACTTGGTCTAGCGCCCAATAAATATAGCGACAGAAATGAAAACGATCGGCAATGATGATCGGACGACCCAAGGCTTGATTCACCGCGGATTTGAAGGAGGGGCTCATATCCATCACAACCATCTTGACACCCCC
>NZ_BAWZ01000074.1:0-808 GCF_000698105.1 Geomicrobium sp. JCM 19037
TATTAAATGGTGGAGCCTAGCGGGATCGAACCGCTGACCTCCTGCGTGCAAAGCAGGCGCTCTCCCAGCTGAGCTAAGGCCCCATAAGTTGTCCAATATTTAAATGGTCGGGAAGACAGGATTTGAACCTGCGACCCCTTGGTCCCAAACCAAGTGCTCTGCCAAGCTGAGCTACTTCCCGTTTTGTTGAAAATAAACTGCGAATCTCTTCGTCAATTGCATGCACCCGTTCGAGTCGTGTACCGTATACACTCACTCTCTCATTCATTTCTTGACCTTCTTGTTTCTTTCCAATAAAGGTCTCAGATACATGATGAATCTTTGTTTAAACTAAATAAAAATGGCGCGCCCGAGAAGAGTCGAACTCCTAACCTCCTGATCCGTAGTCAGACGCTCTATCCAATTGAGCTACGGGCGCACATAAAATTGTTTGGAGCGGAAGACGAGATTCGAACTCGCGACCCCCACCTTGGCAAGGTGATGTTCTACCACTGAACTACTTCCGCAGTATATTATAAAAAATGGTGAGCCATGGAGGACTCGAACCTCCGACCCTCTGATTAAAAGTCAGATGCTCTACCAACTGAGCTAATGGCTCATCACAGTCATATAACGTTCACTGCACGTAATAGACGAAACTGGTGCCGGCCAGAGGACTTGAACCCCCAACCTACTGATTACAAGTCAGTTGCTCTACCAATTGAGCTAGACCGGCACAAAAAAATAAATGGTGGAGGGTGACGGGTTCGAACCGCCGACCCCCTGCTTGTAAGGCAGATGCTCTCCCAGCTGAGCTAACCCTCCGGAT
>NZ_BAWZ01000073.1:0-880 GCF_000698105.1 Geomicrobium sp. JCM 19037
GAGAACGGCGTTACCTTTGCGGACGGATTTGTAAATGCGCCGATTGGTGTCGAGTTTGATGTGGATGATTCTACGGCGGTGCGGACGGAGGATGGGATTGGGTTCGGAAGGGAAACGCAAATTACGGATTATGAGCGAGAAAATGTCACTGTCGCAGAGGGCGTATACTCCACGGAGGGTAACGGCGGGCGGAAGCTAGTACGACTTGAAAATGGTTGGTTAGTTTCCTCATATTTAGATTATCAAAATGGTGAAGGATCTAGGATTAGATTTAAAGTATCTAGGGACGGTGGAAATAGTTGGTTGACGACCTTTAATTGGGGTTGGGACGCTTCTAATCGGTTTGTTAAATGGTCAATTGTAGCTATGCCCAATAACCAAATTGGATTATTATTTTTTCGGTCAGATCTAACAGTTATAAGTTTCATTGCTATGACTTTAATATCAGTGAATGGCGAGAAAGAGGGCCTATACGTATCGAAAACACAGGCATCACCGAAATAGGCAACTGCTCCCTCGCCATTGACCCGCAAAATGGCGCACTCCATGCCGTGTGGTCGTGTAAGCATGCGGATGCGAATAATCCTAATAACTGGAGGCTACGCTATTCAAAGTCAACAGATGGTGGTCACACTTGGAGTAATGCGGTTTTTTTAAGTAACATAAATAATATCGGAGATAACCATATCCAACCTTCAATTAATATATATAATAATACTGCTTATGTGATTCTGCTTAGTACCACCAGGCTAATCTTGTTTAAGGGGGATAATTCTTTAAGCGACAAAGGTGGTGGTGTCGTTTTAGGGTGGAGTAGACGACTTCTACCTCTTATCACATCATTCTCTCCTTCCTCCTGCATCGCCCCCGACGGAACAAT
>NZ_BAWZ01000072.1:0-918 GCF_000698105.1 Geomicrobium sp. JCM 19037
GGTTCTGGCTGCTCTTCTTCGTTTCCTTCAGATGGCGCTTCTGGTTCTGGTTGTTCTTCTTCGTTACCTTCAGATGGCGCTTCTGGTTCTTCTTCTACATCTTCACCCGGCATTGGGCAATGAATGTTCAAACGATCCTGAAGCTTCGCAAGCACTGTGTCCCACTCTTTCAAAGAATAAGAGTTTGACCACTCACCGAAATGGCTACCAGCGGCGTACACATATACTTTTCCTTTTACATCTCCTTTCCAATTTGGGGCTTCATCCGATTGAGCAAATGCTCCTGTCGGGATTAATAAAATCGCGGTTAAAGCGAATAAGTATTTTTTCATTTCCTGCACCTCCGCCACTCATTATGACGAGAGCAGACCCCGTTGAAAAGGGAAAAATGAGAGATTTATTTTCCAATTACAGGTACTCTATGTAAAAATACGCAAGAAAATTTCAACCATATTTCAAAGGTTTCAATCCCATATAAATTCCAATTAATTTACATTAAACAGTATAACAATCCAGTAACAGGGAATGGATATTTATGGAAATTAAGGTTTTCACAAAGGCATCTAAACTCATTTAACTTCATGATTGAGTGTAAGAACAAATGGTTAGTGAGAACGAGCTTTGTGATCTAGAGGATAAGATCGAGGTTAATAAAAAATGAACATTCCGAATCACCTGGTGAGTTCGTTAATAGATAAGTCAATGCCATAGCCCTTATCTTTTAAAAAGCATAAAGGCTCCCCGATTAACAGATCCGTTGTACAATGCTGTCGGATTGTGCCATGCAATTAAGCACTTTTTGCCGGAACAAAAATTTGGCCCGACGCTCATTCTGGTCCGCACACGCCCTATCTCCGGAACAAAATTCGGCGCGGCGCTCAGTCTGTTCCACACAGGCCCTCCCTCCGGAACAAAAAT
>NZ_BAWZ01000071.1:0-1402 GCF_000698105.1 Geomicrobium sp. JCM 19037
TCGTAAGAGAGGGCGTATCTTATCTCTTCCGCTCAGGAAGAGTAAGTCTCCATAGAAAGGAGGTGATCCATCCCCACCTTCCGGTAGGGATACCTTGTTACGACTTCACCCCAATCACCGGCCCCACCTTCGGCGGCTGGCTCCATAAAGGTTGCCTCACCGACTTCGGGTGTTGCTGGCTCTCGTGGTGTGACGGGCGGTGTGTACAAGGCCCGGGAACGTATTCACCGCGGCATGCTGATCCGCGATTACTAGCGATTCCAGCTTCATGTAGCCGAGTTGCAGCCTACAATCCGAACTGAGAACGGCTTTTTAGGATTGGCTCCACCTCGCGGCTTCGCTTCCCGTTGTACCGTCCATTGTAGCACGTGTGTAGCCCAGGTCATAAGGGGCATGATGATTTGACGTCATCCCCGCCTTCCTCCGGTTTGTCACCGGCAGTCACCTTAGAGTGCCCAACTGAATGCTGGCAACTAAGATCAAGGGTTGCGCTCGTTGCGGGACTTAACCCAACATCTCACGACACGAGCTGACGACAACCATGCACCACCTGTCACTTTGTCCCCGAAGGGAAAACTCTATCTCTAGAGCGATCAAAGGATGTCAAGACCTGGTAAGGTTCTTCGCGTTGCGTCGAATTAAACCACATGCTCCACCGCTTGTGCGGGCCCCCGTCAATTCCTTTGAGTTTCAACCTTGCGGTCGTACTCCCCAGGCGGAGTGCTTAATGCGTTTGCTTCGGCACTACGGGTATCGAAACCCCTAACACCTAGCACTCAACGTTTACGGCGTGGACTACCAGGGTATCTAATCCTGTTCGCTCCCCACGCTTTCGCACCTCAGCGTCAGTTACAGACCAGAGAGTCGCCTTCGCCACTGGTGTTCCTCCACATATCTACGCATTTCACCGCTACACGTGGAATTCCACTCTCCTCTTCTGCACTCAAGTTCAACAGTTTCCAATGCCATTCTGTGGTTGAGCCACAGCCTTTCACATCAGACTTAATGAACCGCCTGCGTGCCCTTTACGCCCAATAATTCCGGACAACGCTCGCCACCTACGTATTACCGCGGCTGCTGGCACGTAGTTAGCCGTGGCTTTCTGGTGAGGTACCGTCACATCCGAGGCATTGCCTCCTCGAACTGTTCTTCCCTCACAACAGAGCTTTACGATCCGAAAACCTTCATCACTCACGCGGCATTGCACCGTCAGGCTTTCGCCCATTGCGGATGATTCCCTACTGCTGCCTCCCGTAGGAGTCTGGACCGTGTCTCAGTTCCAGTGTGGCCGATCACCCTCTCAGGTCGGCTACGCATCGTCGCCTTGGTGAGCCCTTACCTCACCAACTAGCTAATGCGCCGCGGGCCCCTCCAACAGTGACGGCCGAAACCGCCTTTCCTC
>NZ_BAWZ01000070.1:0-1456 GCF_000698105.1 Geomicrobium sp. JCM 19037
TAGTGACCCCCAAAAGTTAAAGTTTTTATTATGAAGCGGATTGGCTGGTTAAAGTTCGGTATTGGACCGGACTATGACCAGCCAGTTTTAATTTAATTCGATCATGGTTGTAATAATGCATGTACTCATGAATTCGCTTTTCTAATTCATCATAGGAAAGCATGGGCTCACCATAATACATTTCTTGCTTTAATAGGCCGAAAAAGTTCTCCATAGGTGAGTTGTCTTCACATGTAGCTTTTCGAGACATACTTTGAAAGATTTGGTTGTTCTTTAGGGTTTTCACCCAACTCTTGTGCTGATAATGCCAACCTTGGTCTGAATGAATCGTCGCACGGTACTGGCCTTCTTGGCCAATGATTTGTACAGCCTCCTGTAAAGGTTGGAGAACAAAGTCAAGGGTCGGTCGCTTGGCCATATGATACGCAATGACTTCTCCGTTAAAGACGTCAAGAATCGGGCTGAGATAGAGTTTTTCATCCTCTGTACATTTGAATTCCGTTACATCGGTGAATAACTTTTGAAGTCGAATGGTCGAACGAAACCGACGGTTAATCCGATTTTTAGAAACTTTTCCTACCTTCCCCTTATAGGAGCGATACCGAGATTTTCGAACAAATTTTTGGCAAGACAAGCCAGGATCTTCATCAACCGAAAGACTTTCTTATGATTAATGACCCAGCCTCTGCTTTGAGTTGGGCATGAATTCGACGGTAGCCGTATCTGCCCTTGTGTTGGTCATAAATCTTTGTGATTCGCTCTTTTACGTCATGATTACGTTCAGGCCGCTGAGCGTGCTTGCGATGATAATGATACGTCGCTTCGGGTAGACCTACACACGATAGAACATCGTTTAGTCTGAATCCTTCTTGGGTGAGCTCGAAGGATAGCGCTGCTTGTGCTTTTCTAGGTATGCACCCGGATTCTCCTGAAAAGCTTTTCTCTTTTTTAAATAAGAAACTTCCAATCGAAGAAGTTCATTCTCTCGTTCTAATTGTTCTTCACGTGAAAGAGGAAGGATTCTTTTTTTTCGCGACTTTTTTGGCATAGTTAGAGGTCCTTTCGGCTTTGGCTCTAAGCCCGCAACCCCCTCAGACTCCATGATTTCTTTCCAAGTCGCAAGTGTAGATCTACGCTTGAGTCCAAAGTGAGTGGCTGTTTCGCTAAGAGAAGCGCGGTTGCTTTTCATCCAGTGTAAGACATCCAGCTTAAATTGAACAGAATAGACCTCCCGCACCTTTTTTCGTTTTAATCCCTCGGCACCCAACGCGCGAAAGACTCGCACCCATTCCACAATGAGGCTATGCGAAGAGATTCCATATTTCCTCGCCAAAGGTTTATATCCGTCGACGCCTTCTAGATACTCTCGGACGACACGCGCTTTTAAATCATCACTATATTTAGTCATAGGAACACCCCAAACGTTAGTTTTAGCTCTAACTTTTGGGGTGCAGCA
>NZ_BAWZ01000069.1:0-1676 GCF_000698105.1 Geomicrobium sp. JCM 19037
AACGTGAATGCGCACATAAACGGTCTCAACTGTCACAATGTTGCGATTTGTGACAGTTGAGTGCCGAAAGTGCCCGGTTTGAGGGCCGGATTGTCACATACGTGACCTGCCATCACATGCTTGCGCCAGGTGGTGAGCCTCGGTCACGACTTTTTATCGTTCGGCAAACGTTTTTCGTGTTGCCGCAACCCTTGCAGTGACGAACACCGATCGGCAACTTCGTTGCCGAAATTCAACTTATATAGATCGTTTTCCTGATGATCTAGATTGTTTTTCACGATTTTTTGCACCAGCGGTGACGACGTGCGCTTGCTTTTGGTGATTTTTAGGGGATTGGTGATCTAAATCACTTTGGACTACCGCAATTCACCTCGTCATGGGCAACCTTTCTACGCCGAACTTCAACCCGGTTTATTCTTATAAACCTCAAGAGCGAACAACAATTCCCACCGGAGGTGCCGAAGTTAAACCGAACGGCTTTCGGCATGACTCATCCCGACATCTCATAGGCTTTTGAACTAGAGGAAGGTCAACAAGGAGAGAATGGGGGGACATCATCTTCATAAAAAGAGAACACCCCAAAAGTGAGTTTTGACTCAAACTATTGGGGTGTAGTAAATTTTGCAAGGCTTTTTAAGTGTGGAAGACCACTTCAAAAGAACGAAGATTGTTGTTTGTGGTTGGCTTCTTGTCAGACGATTGTTGACCTTTATGTGCGGAGCGAAATGCGTCGCTGTTTAGCCAGTTCTCATAAGATTCTTTTGAATCCCACTTCGTGAAAACAACAAAGCTTACGTCTTCTTTTTCACTTTCTAAGAAAAGAAATTCTACGCATCCTTCCACGTCTTTCATACGATCTTTGCTTTTTTCAAATCTTCCTTTAACCATTTCATGCTGGTCTTTTTCTACATGAAGTTCATTCATCACAACATACATCATTGTTCCTCCTTCATCATTTCCTATGTTTCAGTATAGGGGATGTCCGAATCTGTGACAAATATGTACATGCAAACGATAATTGGTTATAATAAAAGATAAGAATGAATCTCCAAGACGACTTCGTCAGATGAGTAGATGTTGCTTTGCAGCAAGAGATGTTAAGGGAGGAACAAACATGCGTTTATTTCTATTGTTAGCAGTATGTGCGGCTTTTTTAGTTTCCATCATGACAGCTGGAAAGAATTCAAAACCACATCAATCGTAATCGTGACAAACCCTCTACTTTTTCTTAAAAGTAGAGGGTTTTTATTAATTTAACTTAGGGAAAGACTGTTGCCGCAACGCTTCATATAATAAGATTGCCGCAGCGTTTGATACGTTCAATGAACGTATTAGTTCATTTTGTGGCAAGCGAATGCAGCGATTCGGGTATGTTTCAGCTACCCATTCTGGAAGTCCTTTCGTTTCTTTTCCAAAAACAAAATAATAATCCTTATTTGTATCGCTATAATCAAAGTTGGTATACCAATCACTGCCCGTCGTTTCAACAAAAAATACATCTGACATATCCCGCTCCGCTAAAAAAGCTTCTAAAGATTGGTGGTAATTGATGTTTACATTTGGCCAATAATCACAACCAGCCCGTTTTAACATTCGATCCTCGGTTGAAAAGCCAAGTGGATGAATTAAATGGAGGCTGTTGACGTCCCGGCACATGTGCGGGCAATATTGCCTGT
>NZ_BAWZ01000068.1:0-1971 GCF_000698105.1 Geomicrobium sp. JCM 19037
TTTTGATCTCTTTTTGCTCGCTCTGTTGTTTTTTGTACTCGGTTATTTTCTATATGCAACGCTAGCAGCGATGCTCGGTTCCGTCGTTACAAGAGTTGAGGACGTTGGTTTGGCTGTTGGCCCATTGAACTTTCTCGTCATTCTTGCGCTTTTAATCTCAATGTTTAGTTTGAGTAATCCATCAGCGACTATCGCTGTCGTCACATCGTATATCCCGTTTTTTACACCGATGATTATGTTTTTGCGTGTTGGAATGGGAGAAGCGGGCATGTGGGAACTGATCGTATCAGTCATTATCATGGTGGCAACGATCGTTCTTTTAGCAATGTTTGCTGCAAAGGTGTACCGCGGAGGTGTGCTTCAATATTCACAAGGCAAATTGATACAGATGTTCAAAAACGCCATACAAAATTCTAAATCCAATTAATGGACGAATTAGGTTTTTGGCATGAACTTTGATATACTTTAAAGGCATATAAAAAGGGGGCGCTGCCCATGATTGAATTACTGTCAGATGCCCATTGGTTCTCGTATATGGTATTGTTTTCACAGTTTGCCCTTTTAGGCATTCAAATCCATATGATGCTGGAGTTGAATGTAAGTTGGATGGGACGCAAACTGGAGCAACGCACGCGTGAATATGAGCGATATCAAATGTGTATTAATTCACCCATTCGTCTTGATTCTACGCGAATTCGTAAAGTGCCTTCGCTCGATGACCATTATGCAGCTGATGATGATGAACAACCGTCTCCACTCGTTTGAATCTGTCGAATTCAAAACGAGGAGGAGTAACGTTAATGAAAAACAAATCCATTGTATTACTCATAATAGCACTTATGGTCGTGTTGCTTTCAGCATGTGGGGTTGACCAAGCACCGATTACTTCAGAAAGTGAAGGCATTTGGAATCACTTCTTTGTGTTTCCACTTTCTTGGTTGATCATACAAATTGCTGGCATTTTAAATGGAAGTTACGGCTTATCTATTGTCGTAATGACGATTATGATTCGCCTTCTTATTTTGCCGCTGTTTCTAAAGCAGCAAAAGAGTAGTAAAGCAATGCAACAACTAAGACCGGAGCTTGAAGAGTTGAGGGGCAAATATGACCCCAAAAACCCAGATGACCAAAAGAAGATGCAACAAGATATGATCTCGCTTTATCAAAAGAGCGGTGTGAACCTGCGGCGGGATGTTTACCAGTCGTGATTCAGATGCCGATTCTGATGGCATTTTACTTCGCGATTATACGTACCGAGCAAATTGCAACACACAGTTTTCTATGGATGAATTTAGGTGAACCTGACCCGTATATGATTATGCCAGTGGTTGCAGGTTTGCTCATGCTTGGACAAGTGCAATTAAGCAGCCGACAAATGCCTGCTGAAATGGCCGCTCAAATGAAGATGATTCAATACATCATGCCAGTGATGATCGTATTCATTGGTTTTGCATTACCTTCAGCCCTTTCGCTATACTGGGCGACAGGCAGTTTGTTTATGATCGTTCAAAGCTTCTTAATCCAAACAAGAGAAAAGAAAAAAGAAATCAATCAAGATGTTGTACCAGAGAGGTAATTAGGTAAACTCTCATATAGATCCTTGAAGCGGTTGTGCACACCGCTTCAAGGCTTTTTTGAGTGAATTAACTAGTTGTTTCACTCTAATTCCCGAGTTGAATGAGTGCGTTTGACAGCATTGCTCTTAACGTGGACATGTTGGGAGAAATAGTAGACTTTGCTGCGTAAGTGACGACGTCGAATGAATGTGTATAGCATTTACAAACGGAATCATCAATTTTTTCTTCTATATAGGATGAACTTAACATTTTCCTGATTACCCAGTTTGTTGTTGCTTTCCACTTCAGGCGGATGCTTGCACTCCAGAGCATAAGGGCAACATCGGCGGCCAAAAGACAGCCACCGTGTTTTCTTTACACTCCAGAGTATAAGGTCAACATCGGTGGTCAAAAG
>NZ_BAWZ01000067.1:0-2946 GCF_000698105.1 Geomicrobium sp. JCM 19037
TACATAAAATACAAACATCATGAATCATCGTAAATGACTTGCATTATAAACGTTATTAGAGTAAAATAATGTTGTCCGTGAGGCCGTTACGAGACATATTCCACAGTAGCTCAGTGGTAGAGCAACCGGCTGTTAACCGGTAGGTCGCTGGTTCGAATCCTGCCTGTGGAGCCATACTTTGGAGAGCTGTCCGAGTGGCCGAAGGAGCACGATTGGAAATCGTGTAGGCGGCGTAAACCGTCTCGAGGGTTCGAATCCCTCGCTCTCCGCCATAACAACTCTAAGAAGTAATTAATTAAGCTGGCCCGTTGGTCAAGGGGTTAAGACACCGCCTTTCACGGCGGTAACGCGGGTTCGAATCCCGCACGGGTCACCAACATATCGCGGGATAGAGCAGTCTGGTAGCTCGTCGGGCTCATAACCCGGAGTCGGAGGTTCAAATCCTCCTCCCGCAACCAATTACAATTACTCTCGATGCTACGTAGAATTTCCTTCAAAGCAAGAGAGATAGTAGTACTCAGAGAGTGCAACCAATTAATCTTTAGATTGTAGTATTTAAAAGAAGCAAAGAGTTCGCGGAAGCTGACAAAGAAATCCGATGCTTATTTTAAATAATAGGGGCCTGTGGTGTAGCGGTTAACATGCCTGCCTGTCACGCAGGAGATCGCGGGTTCGATTCCCGTCAGGCCCGCCATTAAATTACATAATACTTATGGCTCGATAGCTCAGTCGGTAGAGCAGTAGACTGAAAATCTACGTGTCGGCGGTTCGATTCCGTCTCGAGCCACCATCTTTATTTAGCCGGTCTAGCTCAATTGGTAGAGCAACTGACTTGTAATCAGTAGGTTGGGGGTTCAAGTCCTCTGGCCGGCACCATATATATGGAGGGGTAGCGAAGTGGCTAAACGCGGCGGACTGTAAATCCGCTCCCTCAGGGTTCGGCGGTTCGAATCCGTCCCCCTCCACCATTTATATAGGGCATAGTTTAATGGTAAAACGAAGGTCTCCAAAACCTTTGATGTGGGTTCGATTCCTACTGCCCCTGCCAATTTAATATTAAACAACACATAAATATGGCGGCTGTGGCGAAGTGGTTAACGCACCGGATTGTGGTTCCGGCACTCGTGAGTTCGATTCTCATCAGCGCCCCATATTGGGCCATAGCCAAGCGGTAAGGCATCGGATTTTGATTCCGTGATGCGCTGGTTCGAATCCAGCTGGCCCAGCCATTTATGCGGGAGTAGTTCAGTGGTAGAACACCACCTTGCCAAGGTGGGGGTCGCGAGTTCGAATCTCGTCTCCCGCTCCATTTTTTGGCGGCATAGCCAAGTGGTAAGGCAGGGGTCTGCAAAACCCCTATGCCCCGGTTCAAATCCGGTGCCGCCTCCAAGTTTATATTCTGTCTAACATACCATGCCGGGGTGGTGGAATTGGCAGACACACAGGACTTAAAATCCTGCGGTTGGTAACAACCGTGCCGGTTCAAGTCCGGCCCTCGGCACCATATTTTACAACATACGCGTAAAGCGATTATTGAAACAGTCACATAACTTGTGGCTGTTTTTTTCTTAGAAGGAGAGTGTAAGTGTGAAGAAGTATGATGTGCGGGTTAAGAAGCTTCATGAAGATGCTGTTATTCCTACATACGGGTCGAATGCAGCTGCAGGTTTTGATTTATACGCTTTAGAAGAAGTAGTCATTCAACCTGGGGAAACAAAGTTAATAAAAACAGGCTTAGCTTTTGAAATTCCTAATGGATTCGAAATGCAAGTGCGACCACGAAGTGGCTTGTCTAAAAAAACGAAATTACGTATTTCAAACAGCCCCGGTACGATTGATGCAGATTACCGTGGAGAGGTCGGCATTCTAGTTGATCACATTGGAGCTAGCAATGAAGAAATGGGTGTGCTTTCAACAAAGGGAGAAGCAATAGATAGCAAGGCTGATCAGGGAAGTTATGTCATTGCTAAGCATGATCGCATTGCTCAAGGAGTATTGCAGCAAGTACCTCAAGCAATTTTCTTGGAAGTTGAATCATTAAATGACACTTCTCGAGGTTCTGGTGGGTTTGGTTCAACTGGAAACTAGAAAAGGTTGTCTAAATAAATTTGTGTTTTAAACAGCACACATAAAAAACTAGGAAGGTATAATAACCGGCCTAGTTTTTTAAGCGTTAATTAGCTTTTTCTGCGAGCATTCTTTCCAGGATCTATACTAAGTTAAATGGTCGGGTGGAAAAACGGCTCTACACTAAATGTTGGGGTGGAAAAACAACTGAGGCAAAATAAAATACGCAGGCTCCTTTGTCCTCTATACTTGAATTTGCCGAAACAAGTCATAGACAAGGAGCTGCGTATCCATGCATTTTATCACATCAATCCCGGGACTGGAAACGATGACGGTCACCGACGCTCAAATTATCGAAGACACGTGCACTTGCACGTGGAAATGGAACGCAAGAAACATCGTTGCCCAGCGTGCGGGGAGAAGACGAACAAGGTTCATGATTACCGACTGCAGAAAATCCAACATTTGAAACTTTTTGAGCGCAATACGTTGCTGTGGTACCGGAAACGGCGGTATGTGTGTGCCTGTGGCAAGCGGATTCCGGAAGCGTGCCCAGTGGTAGAGCGCTATCAGCGCCACAGTGTGGAGTACATCCAAGCTTTAGGGTTACGCGTCATACAAGGTAAGAACTTTAAAGACACCGCAAAACAGCTGTTCATCTCGCCAACAACGGCAATACGACGTTTTGATCAGCTCGCTCCACGGATGCTGGAAGAAGTGGTGGCGTTGCCAGAAGTGATCGCCATTGATGAGTACAAAGGTGATACGAATGGCGAACGTTTTCAAGTCCTGATTGCCAACGGAGCGACCGGTGTGCCTCTGGATATTCTGCCGGATCGAAAAGCCAAGACCCTTAAGCGCTATCTTCAGGAAAAAGGT
>NZ_BAWZ01000066.1:0-3123 GCF_000698105.1 Geomicrobium sp. JCM 19037
GAGAGATCGTTCTCTCAAAACTGAATAACGGAGAAGCATGCGGACGTGACCCATCCTAACGCCATATGCGTGGATAAATCCTCGACCGATTAGTATCTGTCAGCTCCATGTGTCGCCACACTTCCACACCAGACCTATCTACTGATCGTCTCTCAGGGGTCTTACTCACTTGACGTGATGGGAAATCTCATCTCGAGGGGGGCTTCATGCTTAGATGCTTTCAGCACTTATCCCTGCCACACGTAGCTACCCAGCCATGCTCCTGGCGGAACAACTGGTACACCAGCGGTATGTCCATCCCGGTCCTCTCGTACTAAGGACAGCTCCTCTCAAATTTCCAACGCCCACGACGGATAGGGACCGAACTGTCTCACGACGTTCTGAACCCAGCTCGCGTGCCGCTTTAATGGGCGAACAGCCCAACCCTTGGGACCTACTTCAGCCCCAGGATGCGACGAGCCGACATCGAGGTGCCAAACCTCCCCGTCGATGTGGACTCTTGGGGGAGATTAGCCTGTTATCCCCAGGGTAGCTTTTATCCGTTGAGCGACGGCCCTTCCATACGGTGCCGCCGGATCACTAAGCCCGACTTTCGTCCCTGCTCGACCTGTATGTCTCGCAGTCAAGCTCCCTTCTGCCTTTGCACTCTTCGAATGATTTCCAACCATTCTGAGGGAACCTTTGGGCGCCTCCGTTACTCTTTAGGAGGCGACCGCCCCAGTCAAACTGCCCACCAGACACTGTCCCTGAACCGGATCACGGTTCGAGGTTAGGATTCCAACACAGCAAGGGCAGTATCCCACCAGCGCCTCCACCGAAGCTAGCGCTCCGGTTTCCAAGGCTCCTGCCTATCCTGTACAAGCTGTGCCCAAACCCAATATCAAGCTACAGTAAAGCTCCATGGGGTCTTTCCGTCCTGTCGCGGGTAACCTGCATCTTCACAGGTACTATAATTTCACCGGGTCTCTCGTTGAGACAGTGCCCAAGTCGTTGCACCTTTCGTGCGGGTCGGAACTTACCCGACAAGGAATTTCGCTACCTTAGGACCGTTATAGTTACGGCCGCCGTTTACTGGGGCTTCAATTCGGACCTTCGCCGAAGCTAAGTCCTCCTCTTAACCTTCCAGCACCGGGCAGGTGTCAGCCCCTATACTTCGTCTTACGACTTCGCAGAGACCTGTGTTTTTGATAAACAGTCGCTTGGGCCTTTTCACTGCGGCTCCCCAGGGCTATTCACCCCAAGGAGCACCCCTTCTCCCGAAGTTACGGGGTCATTTTGCCGAGTTCCTTAACGAGAGTTCTCCCGCGCGTCTTAGAATTCTCATCCCACCTACCTGTGTCGGTTTGCGGTACGGGCACCTGTCTCCTCACTAGAGGCTTTTCTCGGCAGCGGAGGATCAGGGACTCAAGGGCGCTATGCCCTTTCGCGGTCACGACTCAGCCTTATGTGTTGGACGGATTTGCCTATCCAACAGCCTCGTTCGCTTCGACGCACATCCAATTGTACGCTCTCCCTACCTTTCTGCGTCCCCCCATTGTTCAAACAGAGACAAGGTGGTACTGGAATTTCCACCAGTTTGCCATCGCCTACGCCTTTCGGCCTCAGCTTAGGTCCCGACTAACCCTGAGCGGACGAGCCTTCCTCAGGAAACCTTAGGTTTTCGACGGAAGGGATTCTCACCCTTCTTTTCGCTACTCATACCGGCATTCTCACTTCTGTACGCTCCAACAGTCCTCACGGTCTGCCTTCTCTGCCTACAGAACGCTCCCCTACCCAACTCAAAAGAGTTGCCACAGCTTCGGTGGTGTGTTTAGCCCCGGTACATTTTCGGCGCAGCGTCACTCGACCAGTGAGCTATTACGCACTCTTTCAATGGTGGCTGCTTCTAAGCCAACATCCTGGTTGTCTAAGCAACGCCACATCCTTTCCCACTTAACACACACTTGGGGACCTTAGCTGGTGATCTGGGCTGTTTCCCTCTTGACGACGGATCTTAGCACTCGCCGTCTGACTCCCGGATATAAATTACTGGCATTCGGAGTTTGACTGAACTCGGTAATCCGGTAGGGACCCTCATCCAATCAGTGCTCTACCTCCAGCATTCTCTTTCCGAGGCTAGCCCTAAAGCTATTTCGGGGAGAACCAGCTATCTCCGTGTTCGATTGGCATTTCACCCCTACCCACACCTCATCCCCGCAGCTTTCAACCTACGTGGGTTCGGGCCTCCAGTCGGTGTTACCCGACCTTCACCCTGGACATGGGTAGATCACACGGTTTCGGGTCGACGTTCACGTACTCTCTCGCCCTGTTCAGACTCGCTTTCGCTGCGGCTCCGTCTCTTCAACTTAACCTTGCACGTATACGTCACTCGCCGGTTCATTCTACAAAAGGCACGCCATCACCCCTTAACGGCTCTGACTACTTGTAGGCACACGGTTTCAGGATCTATTTCACTCCCCTCCCGGGGTGCTTTTCACCTTTCCCTCACGGTACTGGTTCACTATCGGTCACTAGGGAGTATTTAGCCTTGGGAGATGGTCCTCCCTGCTTCCGACGGGATTTCTCGTGTCCCGCCGTACTCAGGATCCACTCAAGAGGAAACGAAATGTCGATTACAGGATTCTTACCTTCTTCGATGGACCGTTCCAGGTCGCTTCATCTATCTCGCTTCTTTGTAACTCCGTATAGAGTGTCCTACAACCCCAAGTGGCAAGCCACTTGGTTTGGGCTATGTTCCGTTTCGCTCGCCGCTACTCAGGAAATCGCGTTTGCTTTCTCTTCCTCCGGGTACTAAGATGTTTCAGTTCTCCGGGTCTGCCGCTACATGGCTATGTATTCACCATACAGCACTGCTCTGTGAAAAGCAGTGGGTTTCCCCATTCGGAAATCTTCGGATCAATGTGTACTTACAACTCCCCGAAGCATATCGCTGTTCGTCGCGTCCTTCATCGGCTCCTAGTGCCAAGGCATTCACCGTGCGCCCTTCTTCATTTAACCACAGGTTATGGTTTGATCATTTAAGATCACGCTAGGTCGGTTGTTCGTTAAGATGTTTGCACATCTCAATCGATCAACCCGGTCATGTCTTTTCATGCTTTCCGTTATTCAGTTTTCAAAGAACGA
>NZ_BAWZ01000065.1:0-4559 GCF_000698105.1 Geomicrobium sp. JCM 19037
CGGTATACCATAAGCCTTGAGCAAGGTAAGGCATCACTTGAATAAATGCATCTGGATTTAAATTCATGACTGGCTCCTTCCAAAAAGAGAATGAAACTGCTCATACAATGGCTGTATGAGCAGAACCTGAATGATTATGTGCCCATCGGGCGCTCACCGAAATAGTCTTCATAAATATCATCATAGGTTCCATTCTCCATGAGCACTTCCAGTGCATGATTAATCGGATCAACGAGCTCATGACCTTGTGGCATGCCGATTCCATAATCATCAGCTAAAAGTGTATCACCCACGGTTACAAGCTGACCTTGTGCTTGTTCCTCAACATAATACAATACGTTTGGTTCATCGTAGAGCACAGCATCAGAGTGTCCTTGGATAACGTTCTGATAGGCTTCAACAACATCTGGTAACGCTTGAATGCTCGCATTCTCAAGGTTTCATCGAGATAATCGTGAGAAGTCGATCCTTGGTTAGTGGCAATTGTAATCCCGTCTTGATCCAATTCTTCTAACGATCCCCATTCACCTTCGTTATCCGCAGCGACCGCAACGATAATCCCTGCATCTAAGTAGTATGGATCGGAAAAATCAATCGTGTCTTGACGTTCTTCAGTAATGCTCATCGCATTAATGGATGCATCATATACGCCAGACTGGATGCCAGCGAGAGCTCCTTGGAATTCCATCGTTTCAAAGTTCACTTCAATTCCCATTTCATCTGCGAGTGCTGTCATCAGCTCAATATCAAATCCTGATAGTTCATTTGTATCAAGATCCATAAACGCGAAAGGAACGAAGTTGTTATCTGTAGCGACCGTAAACGTTTCGCCTGCTACGTCAGCATACGCGTCATCATCGCCGCCAGCTGCTGCATCATCGTCACCTTCGGCGTCTTCATCACCATCTTCATCTTCCACTTCTTCCGTATCTCCGTTTGTGTCATCTACCTCTTCATCCGCTCCAGTATCGTCATCACCACATGCGGCTAACGCGAGCATAGATGCTCCTAAAACACCTGTAAGTAACAAATTCTTCTTCATCTTTTCTCTTCTCCCCCTAATAAATCTAAAAATTAGTAATAGGAAAATCTACCTTAGTGTATCATAACTACGGAAAAATACAAAAAATGTTATGCACATTCAGAACATTTCACGTATTCATGACAGGAAATCTCACACGTTATTTGACGGGGGATACAGCCTCACAGCCATCCGCCTCAAAACGTAAACCTTCCAAACCGCAAATTGTGGAAGCGAACTATTCGTTGAAGATGGGAGTCGGTCTTAAAAAATAAAGGGCCTAAGAAAAACCGAGGCCTTCTCCGCAGGTGCTCTCTCTTTAGGGTGGTTGCTTGAGTGTTTTGGAAGCGATCTATACATGTTGAATGAAATAAATTTACTGCGCGTTATGGTCGAGATTGAATTAAATCTTCTTTCCGCAGCCTTGCAGCGGGCAAACCTACAGTTGTATACTGCTAAACACATAAAATATCCTGTCCGAGCTCTTCTTGTTTCACTTTTACACCTTTGGTGCCGATGGTTGTGGGCAGTTGTAACACTTTTGATCATGTGTAGAAAGACGGGAACTGTGGTTATCAAATAGGCCAAGGATCGTCACTCTCTCTGACTGTTCTTAGTTACCATTCGCCATTCAATAGGTTTTCTTTCAAATACTCACTGCATTATATATTTCATATTGTGACAGTTGGTGGCGTTTATGTGATCATTTAGGTGAAGTGTGATGCCTTTTCCTGAACTGGTCGTCACTAAAAAGGGTTTTTGTTACGATTGGAGCCTCTCTTTAAACCCCGAGTGAACTGGGATCGATGGCACTACACAGACCTATATAAAAAGCCGGTTGTTCCATAAGAACAACGCTTTTTATATAACTTGATTAGAGCATTTTCTTTTCAATTGTCACCAACTCTATACAAATACATAGCACTTGCAACGCCGTCGCAAGCTCTTCCATGCTTGGATACGTTGGTGCGATACGGATGTTTTGATCATTCGGGTCCTTTCCATATGGGAAAGTTGCTCCTGCACCTGTGAGTGTAACACCGGCATCTTTCGCCATTTGCACAATCTTCTTTGCTGTGCCTTTAGCTGTATCGAGACTAATGAAATAGCCCCCTTCTGGTTCAGACCATGTCGCAATCTCTTTATCACCAAGTTGCTCACGGAACGTTTCATACACGAGGTCAAACTTCGGCTTAATGATACGCGCATGCTTTTTCATATGTTCTTCAAGTGATGTCACTTCAGTGAAAAAGCGAACATGACGCATTTGATTAATCTTATCATAACCGATTGTTTGTGCTGCCATTTTACTTCGAACATCATCTACATTTCCTTCACTTGCAGCAAGTGTTGCGATTCCAGCTCCAGGGAAAGTGACTTTGGATGTTGAAGCAAAGATATAGGGCCGGTCTTCATTGCCCGCAGCTTTCGCGGATTTTAGTATGTTCTTCAGCGAGACTGGCTCTGTGCCTAAATGATGGATCGTATATGCATCATCCCAAAAGATTCGAAAGTCTGTAGCTTTTGTTTCCATTGAAGCCAATCGGTCTACAACTTCATCCGAGTATGTTGTCCCATTTGGGTTGCTATATTTAGGTACACACCAAATGCCTTTGATCGTTTCATCTTGCTTTACAAGCTCTTCGACCTGGTCCATATCCGGACCGTCTTCTTTCATATCAATGATAATCATCTCAATGTTATAACGTTCACATATTGCAAAATGGCGGTCATACCCCGGGCTTGGCGCAAGAAATTTAATTTTATCATAATCTGCCCAAGGTTTTTCACTTCCTTTAACACCGTCAAACAGCGCACGTGTTACAGCATCATGCATGAGCGTAAGACTAGAATTACCACCAACAATGACTTCTTCTTCGCCTACATCAAGAAGGTTAGCAAAAAAGCGTTTCGCCTCTGGAATTCCATCCAATTGACCATAATTTCGAAGGTCTACGCCATTTTCAGAAACCATGGGCGAGCTTGAATCCAACACATCCAACATGCCCATAGACAGTTCAACTTGCTCCGGACAAGGTTTTCCCCTAGCCATATTGAGGTTCAAGTTTTGCTGAACGGCATTTTTGTACTGTTCTTTTAACTCATCCAATCTTTCGGTTAGTTGATCTTTAGACCATTCACTTAACTGTGTCACAAGTTTTAGCTCCTTTGTTTTTGACTCACTTACTATTGTAAAACAACCAACAAACAAATGTCAGCTATCGCCCCGTTGTGGACTTCCCCATTCGAGTAAAAATTGTTCTAAAAACACTTCTATGAATTGATGCCGTTGTTCAGCGATCTTTTTACCTGTTTTTGTATTCATCAAGTCCTTTAACTTAAGAAGTTTCTCATAGAAGTGATGAATAGCCGAACTTTGTCCATGTCGATACTCCTCTAAGGTCATCTTAGAACGGACTTCCCGCTGTGCTCATAGATTGGCTGACCTTTTGCACCGGAATATTGAAAAGTTCGTGCCACACCAATTGCACCAAGTGCATCGAGTCGGTCGGCATCTTGTACAACTTTTGCCTCTATTGTTTTCAAATCCTCTCCATTTCCACCTTTATAAGAAATTGAAGTAATGATTGTTAGAATATGTAGCCTGTCGGACTGTCTCACATGAAAGCGATCAAGCCACGCTTCAATTCTTTCCAGCCCTGCCTGTTCGTCTTTTACTACTTTGTCGTCTGCTAAATCATGCAAAAGCGCTGCCATCGCAACAATGAATGGGTCTGCCCCTTCTTCCTTAGCTAGACGAATGGCCATTTTATAAACTCTATCAATATGATACCAATCATGACCTGTCTTTTCAGCGGTTAACTGTTGTTCAACCCATCGTTTCGTTTCGCTGATCACTTTGTCCATCTAATCCCTCCAAAAAAGTCACAGCTCATTATACCATTGAGCTGTGACGATCTACTATCCGACTGTACCTGTCGCTGTACTTATCGTTCCCGTAGCATTTGCTGCATAGCGAAGAATTGACACATGGCCTGCAGTATTGGCAACCCCTGTACCGTTGACTAAACTTACTGCAGCTGGTGAAGAATTGACAATTTGAATGGTCGTGCCCGCAGCATAGAAATTCGAACGGTGCACATCTATGATCCCACCACTGTCAGCATTGCCAATGGCTGCGGCAAGCGTTCCGTTGACTAACAATCCAAAAGATGCTCCCGCAGCAGTAGCCACTGCCGTGTTTAACGTAACGTTAAAGAAATACAAACCTGGGACCTGAATTGTAAACAAGCCTGTGGCAGGTGTATACGTAATCCCTGCAAACTGCCGCGGGATTAAGTTGATTACTGGCGATCCAACGGCTACCGTTTGAGGTTGAACGTTACTATTAAAGAACGGTGATGAATTATCGGCTGTAGGTCCAGTTGGGCCAGTGACACCTGTTGCTCCTGTTGCTCCGATCAAGCCTGTCGCTCCGGTCGGTCCAATGATGCCAGTTACTCCAGTAACGCCTGTAGGTCCTGTAATTCCAGTGACGCCCGTCGCTCCGGTCACGCCCGTTGCTCCGGTCACGCCT
>NZ_BAWZ01000064.1:0-4925 GCF_000698105.1 Geomicrobium sp. JCM 19037
ATTTGCTGGGATCTCGGGTTCGTGTAGGACAATGTTAAGGCTCATCTGCTTCTTCTCCTCTATACATGCGTTATCGATACAATAGTATACCATATCGCATTACGTGGAGATATGATCATTCACTTTAAAGAACTTATATTTAATATCTGGTGTCCACGCTGTCGAGTCTTCATACTTCCAATAGCGATTTCTACTGTTTGCTGTTTGCGCATTCACTAATGGTTCCTGCTCATGATTAAAAGCTACGACAATCGCTGTATGATTCCATTCCCCGTCCCCATTGAAGTCATAACAAATTACATCACCGGGCCGTAAGTCTTGAGCACGATCAGCTTCCCTCGCTGTCAGACCTGTTGTGGAGCCACTTAAGTACCACCGCATTGAGTGAGCGACTGCCCAACTGTAACTCCATCGATCACTTGCCAACCACCAACCTTTTTCTTTCTGATGTTGTCCGTGCATCGGTGCCCCACCGGCTTGCAAACATTGGGAAATAAAATTCGTACAGTTATCAGTAACTCCGGGTAATCCGGGTTATAATCGTTCCACCAGCGTTCCGCATACTGAACTGCCTGCATTCGATTGTACGTTCTGTTTCGTAAAGACTCGGATTTCCTTCTTGGCAACCGCTCTACTCGTTGACGAACCATCGTAGTTTCGTTTGTTTTTTTTTATTTTTTGATCGTTTATAATTTTTTTGTTTTATGATTGTCAACTGACGATTTTCCTCTTCTTCTCTAAGGTGGTACGTGTCGCCCGCTTTAATTAGATGTGATTGATACAGTTTGTACCAACTGTCGTGCTTGACCCGTAAGACAACATGCTATAAGGCTTTAACGTTGATGTGGTTTTGATTACTTGTTCACGTCGGTCACGAAATCCTTTATTCATACGTTTATAACGACCTTTATCCTCCATTGATAGGGATGGCGAGCGCTTTCGATTTAGAACGGCAGTGCTTAACTTTTCGACATGTTCTTGGAGTTTATCGCGGATGGACGCTTCCATTTTACCGCTCCCTTCTTTTCACCTATACTTATGTCTTCTAAGCCGCGTGCATGTGCCTAAATAAAGAAGCAGGATCATGACGTTGAATATCGCTACAATCAAAAAAAGAAGCCCGTCCCTCATGGATAGGCCTCTTATTGCAACGCTTCTTCTATCTCTTTTTGAACTTCGTCATCATCCTCATGCAGAGCAGCTAACCGAAGCGCTTCTAAGTTTTCACTCCCACTAATCTCCCCTAGTGACCAAGCGGCTGTTCCACGAATGACAGGTCGCGGATCGTTTTGAAGTAAATCCCTTAATTTAGGAGATGCTGCCTCTTCTTTAAAATGACCAAGCGCAATCACTGCGTTTCTTTGGATTGGTTTTTTGCCACGCCATGAACCTGCCATCATGCCATAAGTTTCTTTGAATTCTCTATTCGACATGGATAGCAACGGCAAAAGCTCCGGCTTCACTTTTTCTGGTTCAGGTTCAAACTCAGGTTGATAATGGTCTCCTTTGCCTTTATTAATCGGGCAAACAACTTGGCATGTATCACAGCCATATAATCGATTGCCAATTTTTTTGCGATACCTCTTTGGGATCATATCTTTCTTTTGGGTTAAAAAAGCAATACACTTTTGTGAATCCAATTGTCCTCCTTGAATAAGTGCTCCTGTTGGACAACTATCCACGCATTTGTTACACGTCCCACACCCATCTTCTACCGGTGTATCTGGTTCAAAAGCCAACGTCGTAATCATCTCTCCGAGATATACATAGCTTCCGTATTCATGAGTAATCACCATACAATTCTTGCCTGTCCACCCAATTCCAGCTCGTTCTGCAACAGCACGATCAGACAGTGCACCTGTATCAACCATAGAAGCCGTTTTCGCCTCTGGCACACGTTCTTTAATAAACGCCTGCAAACGTTCTAACCGATCGTTTAAAACCGTATGATAGTCCTCTCCCCACGAAGCTCGGCAAAATAATCCCCTACGATTTCCTTTGACTCCCTTTGGTGGATTTTTTAACTTCGATGGATAAGATAAAGCAATGCTAATAATTGATTTTGCATAGGGAAGTAACAATTCTGGGTTTGTTCGTTTATCAATATCAGGCTCTTCAAAACCTGAGTCATATCCGAGCTGTTGTTGCGTTTTGAGTCTTTCTTTAAGCGTTAAAAATGGATCTGCGCTCGCAAATCCAATACGATCGATGCCGATGGATTTACTGAAATTTATAATTTCTTCTTTAAGCTCTTCATTCATTAGAGTCCAACTTTCACTTATGGTAAAATCATATTGACTGCGCGTTTCACACATTGCAGTTGATGTCATTTTACCATATGCAAAAACGGCGCTCAATTCAGGTGCGCCGTTCGCTGAAGCTAGCTTTTTTTATAGCCAAGCTCTTGGAAAATCGACACCACACCGTAAGCAATACCGGCTACACCAAGAGCAATGGCACCAACAAATATAATTAGATTCACTATCTTCACCTCTTTGGTTGTATTGTTCTTAAATGCAGGAAAGATATACAGAAAGGATTTCTCCCTCTATGTCATTAAAAACCTTCGAGAACATCACGATGGTTGTGATGGTTCTCATCTTAGTATTATTAATTACCGGTGCAATTACTCCTCCGGTTAGCTTTTACTTCCTTGGCGTAATCGTTTTAATTGTCATTACGAACTTCTTTTGGCGTCTGCGTGATTATAAAAAACGAAGAGCGTTGAAGTTAAAGGAAATTGAGGAAGAGGAAGCAAGAAGAGCAAAGAAAAATACAGATTCCCACTCATCTTAAGGAATCTGTACTTTTCTCTTGCGTAACAGGTTAGGACATGATATATTATTATTTGTCGGAAACGACATTACATACGGCGATGTGGCGGAATTGGCAGACGCGCGCGACTCAAAATCGCGTTTCTACGGAAGTGTGGGTTCGACTCCCACCATCGCCACCATTTTCAAGGATAAACACCCCGTTTACTAACGATGAGGTGTTTTTGTTTTATATAGAAAGTGAGAAGAAGATGAACTTAACTATTATGTACGATACAAATGATTACGGTGAAAAATATGTTCAAGTGTATAACACCGGCGAGCTCGTCAGCCAAGTCAATGTTTCGATGATTGGAAAAGGTGGCATCTATCCTTCGATCACAAACTTTATCTCGCAACAACGTACGATATTTTTACAACAATCCGAAGGTCTTTCTTCCCGTATTTTTATAGAAGAAGCGATTCAAGTAGATGTTGATCGCGAAAAAGCAAACGGACATTCTTGTTAAAACAGCACTTGAGAGGAATAAGTTTAATACTTATTCCTCTCTTTTTTCTTTTATGGTACTAAACTAATGTTTGGGCTGAGGCTAAACGCCTCTGCTGTTTTGTTCATTCTACTTGATTTACATGTTCTTTCAATTAATCGTGTAATAAAACCTTCAAACTTAGCCAGTCATAGAAGTGAAAGTCGAACGCATATCGCTTAATAATCTTTATCTAGTTGCTCAGCCCTTTAGTGAGGCTATTCGTGTATCCTAAAATAAAGCTGTCGATAATTCTTAGCAGCCAGTATTTCTTCGTTTGGACGGCTTATGCCATATCTTTCGCTTCTGATGTTTCCATATCGTGATAAGAAGCTTGGAGACCGGCGAACAGTCGCCCTCGGTTTTGCTCTTACAGTGCTCCACAGATCGTCTTGATTACCTTCCTATGATATCGCCAGGTGCCGATTTAAGTACTGGTTTCTCTATACTTACGCTTATGAAAGACATGGTGAATCTGTTTACACTTCTTTCGATCATACTCGTGAAACTCTTTTTGTACTCGGCATAGCACCCTTATCTATTGCTCATTAAATATAGCGACTGAAATAAAACGATTGGCAATGGTAATTTGACGTTCTAAGGCGTAATTCACAGAGTTTTTTAAGAACGGGTTCAAGTTATCTTGAAATTCCTCCTACCTCTTGAAATTCGTGCATGAGGGTCGTTGATTTCTCAACCAGTAGGATATCCACTGGCACACCGGTCGGTCCATTGACAATTAGAACCTGAAAACACTTGCCCTTTGTGTCGTCTTTTTTACCAATCGCACTCACCTCTAGCAAAATTCGCAGTGCCAGCTGGTCAATATGCTTATTCCAGGTCGTTGGCGAGGTTAATAGGCCTCAGTCCCATGCTTGTAAGTACACCATGCTGTAACTCCGGTAGTTCTCCATGCTTTACTTGATTGCAGGGTCCGTTTGCCGCGCAAACGTACACATACCTACGTTACCCATATCATAGCAACGAATTGCGCTCAAAAAGTTTAAATGTTGGATTTTCTGTACTCGGTAAGCATACACTTTGTTCTTCATCTCCCCCACACGCAGGGCAACTAAGTCTCGTACATTTTATAGTGGGAAATGTCTTCAATCATTTAAGTAAAGCTCACCATCACAGATTCCAGTCTTAGTGATGATGCGATAATTTACATACATAGATAACTCATTGGCTATGGCTTGTTTTCGCAAATTAAAGTATAGAGTGCAAAGAAGTCTCAGCTGTTTTTCCGGTTCTAAGTCAAATGTTGGGGTAGAGACAATACGCCTCTGAGGCTGTTGAAAAACCTAAATGTTGTTTTTATAGAAGTGTAGGGGGTGTCATGGCTACGCTTGCCACGGGCGTCGCCTCAGCTATCGCGCTTCGCGCGAGGATCTTCGGCTGACAGAAAAGGAAGTTCGACATTCATTATGAATCATAATGATGTCGAACCAACCTGCTTACGCAGCCGCCGTAGGCGTCTCCGCCATGACACCCCTTCTCATTTTGCACAATTTGAGAGACTGCCACACACCTCTGCTCCTTTGTTTATCCTACTCGACTTGTATGCTCTTTTAATTGGTGATGCAATAACACCTTCAAACGCAGCCGGTCATAGCGGCGAAAA
>NZ_BAWZ01000063.1:0-6502 GCF_000698105.1 Geomicrobium sp. JCM 19037
TCCTCAAACAAACTCACCATTTCTTCAGTCTGTTTCTCGCTCTCTTCTCGCTGAACATCGAGTGGCAGTCTCAGCCGCTGCTAAAATGTGTGTTTGATCTTCTTGATTAAATGACTCGAACAACGTCCCACTCATAAGTAGAGGCGCGGGAGAATAGACATGTTGGGTCATATTTACATATCCTTGGATATCAGAAAAGCCCATATCATAAATCGTAGGAATAGGATTTTCTTGGCTATCAATAACTCCTTGTTGAAGGGCTGAATAGACTTCGTTCCAAGCCATTGGTGTAGCGTTCGCCCCGAGTGCCTGCCATGTATCAATTTGCACTTGGCTCTCCTGAGTACGATGATCTGTTCCTCGAAGATCTTCCGGAGTTTCTACAGCAATAGTTGAATGTGTTTGATATCGGAATCCATTCTCCATCCAAGCCAGCACTTTCACATTTGTTTGTTCAAAGATTTGATTTGCTAATGTTGAACCGTATTCACTGTCCAAGAACTGGTGAGCATGATCATAATCTCTAAATACATACGGCAAATCAAATAGCATAATCTCATCAAGGAATCCCCCCATGGTCCCGTTGAAACCATTCCTGCGTCAATAATACCAATGCCCATACCCTCAAACACTTCTCGTTCTGCCCCTAGAGCATTATCGTAATAAGGACGAACTGTGATTCGTCCATCCGTCCGTTCTTCTAACTCGTCTCCAAATGCTTGTACACCTAC
The DNA here is from genome assembly GCF_000698105.1 of Geomicrobium sp. JCM 19037. Taxonomy (NCBI): domain Bacteria; kingdom Bacillati; phylum Bacillota; class Bacilli; order Caryophanales; genus Geomicrobium; species Geomicrobium sp. JCM 19037. Next base: position 732 of record NZ_BAWZ01000063.1, read on the forward strand.
TCCATGATGAGAATCCGCGCCAAGCGGCAGACTAACAGCAATTGTTACAGAGTTTCCTGACTCAATGTCCTCAACTGCTCCCGTGTTTTGCGTACAACCAGCCAGCACTACTGCTAAACAAATGAAGACTATTCGCTTCATACGTTTCACTCCTTATTACTTGCTAGATATTCATTGAGTTAATACTCGCATCGGACCATCCATAAATAACTGATAATCCATTGTTTTAACGGACTTATCCATTAAAGGAGTAAAGCCCATAAGCGCGATGATGTCTCGTTCAATCGATATTCCTGGTGCAACTTCAATGAGTCTAACGCCTTCTGGTTCCAATTGAAAAACAGCTCTTTCAGTCACTATAAGCACAGATTGATTTTGTCTTCTTGAAACAGGTCCACTAAATGTTACTTGCTGAACACGATTGACAAACTTTGAAAATTGGCCTTCTTGGTGAATTACTGTTGATCCGTCTTCATACGTAATATCCAGACCTTTCGCTGTAAATGTGGAGCAAAATACAACCTTCCGAGCATTTTGTGTAATATCTACAAACCCACCACAGCCTGTTGTTACCGTTCCAAATTTACTTACGTTGACATTGCCTAGCCGATCAAATTCAGCTCCACCCATAAACGTAACGTCGACACCTCGTCCAATGTAATAATCAAATTGAACTTGATGAGATAATATGGCTTCAGGGCTACGAGCAATACCAAAATCTACACCACCAAGAGGAATACCACCAATCACTCCAGACTCGACGGTCAGATGGATATCATCTAGCATTCCTTCTTCATCGCAGACCGGTCCAACTGCATCTCCTGGAATTCCAGTACCCAAATTTACAACAGCCCCTTTGAACAGCTCTTGACTTGCTCTTCGTGCAATTACTTTTCTTGGACTTAATGTTGGTATAACCATCTGTAAATTTGGTTCTTTTATTTTCCCAGTATAACTAGGGTTATAGTAGGCTCCTGATGTTTGGCGATGTCTTTCTTCAGCATCAGTTGTAACGATAATGTAATCAACACAAGTCCCTGGAATTTCCACATCTCTTGCTGGCAGTGAACCGCGTTTTACATAATTTTTTACTTGGACAATTACCTTTCCGCCAAAACGCTTTGTCGCTTGAGCAATCGACAACGCCTCAAGTTTGAGCGCCTCATCTTCCATCGTGATATTGCCAAATTCGTCAGCAGAAGTACCTCTTAAGACACAAATATGAATTGGAATTGCGTTATAAAACAGATATTCCTCCTCTTTTATTTTGATAATATCAACAAGGCTTGCCTTTGATTTTGCTTTTTCATTTACTCGCCCGCCTTCTAAACGGGGGTCTAAAAAGGTGCCGATACCTACCTTAGAATAAGTGCCTGGTTTACCTGATGCCATGTCTCGGTATAAATGCGTAAGTTGACCTTGAGATAGACAATGGGCTCAACTCGATTTTCAGAGATTAGAGTACTCCATTTAGGAGCCAGACCCCAGTGAGCGCCAATAATCCGAGATACCATACCATCATATGCTAGGTGCTCTATACCTCCCATTCGGTTACTATGACCAGCCGCATGTAATAACGTTAAATTATTGGGTGTGCCAGTCTCTAAAAAATGCTCTTCCAAGCTGACCAGCATATCTTCACAAGCACCCATTAGTGTAAAACCGCATACAGCCAACGTATCGCCAGATTTTATAAGCTTGGCGGCATCATTAGCCTCTATTCGTTTTGTCATGACAGAAGAACTCCCTCAACATTCATTTTGTTGCCGTCTGAATCATATCCGAAAAACCCTCTTCCCGTCTTCGCCCCTAGCATGCCCGACTCTACATATTTCTTTAATAATGGGCACGGACGATATTTAGAATCACTAAACCCTTCATAAAGTCCTTCCATAGTAGAAAGAAGTGTATCTAACCCTACAAAATCAGCTAGTGTAATCGGACCCATTAGGTGGTTGGCTCCCAGTTTCATAGCTGTATCAACATCGGTTGGGCTTGCCCCTTCTGCCACACAATAGATGGCTTCATTCATCATCGGTACGAGAATACGATTGACAAGGAAACCAGGATAATCATTGCAGATGACTGGTTCTTTACCAAGAGCTTTTGCAAATTTCGTCGTTGTTTCTACGGTCTTTGTAGAGGTGAGAATTGATGGGGTTACTTCGATAAGTTTCATTAGTGGTGCTGGGTAAAAGTAATGAAATCCGATGACATTCTCAGACCTACTTGTTTGGCTGCCGAGTTGTGCAATTGATAAACCCGAGGTGTTGGATGCTAAAATTGCACTTGGCTTAGCAATTCGGTCGATTGTATGAAATACTCGCTCTTTCAAGGAAATATCTTCTGGTACCGCCTCAATAACCATGTCTCCTTCACTGACGAGCTTTATGTCTATCGTCAGTTGGATTCGCTTCAAAATTTTTTGTTTATCATACTCCATTAGACTCCCTTTCAATACACGACGCTCTAGCTTTTCATTTATTAATTCTATCGCCTTTTGAAGCGCCTCATTGGACTCATCAATTAGATGAACTCTAAAACCAGATACCGCAGCGTTTTGAGCAATTCCAGCTCCCATTAAACCTGCACCGATGACCACGACTGTTTGAATTACCATAGTTAAGCCTCCTTTTAAGTTCACTAAGTCCCCCTTACAAAACCATCCCTCCTCCGACATTTATAACTTCACCGGTTATATAATTAGCTTGTTCGGATGCCAAAAAAGCAATGCAGTTGGCAACGTCTTCTGGTTGACCTGCTCTACCGAGGGCAATTTTATTCACCATCATATCCCAAACATGGTCGGGAACCCCTCTCGTCATATCTGTCTCAATAAACCCTGGGCATATTGCATTTACTGTAACCCCCTTTTTACCCAATTCTTTTGCCGCTGTTTTGGTAAGACCAATGACCCCCGCTTTAGCTGCTGCATAGTTCGCTTGTCCAATATTTCCTTGCCAGCTTGCTGAAGAAATATTGATAACGGAACCTGATTCTTTCTCTCGCATCACTTTAACGGCAGGCTGCATCATGTAAAAAACACCATTTATATTCACATTCATAACTTGTTGCCACTCTTCTACTGACATCTTGTGCATCATGGCATCACGGTTAATCCCTGCATTATTAACGAGAATATCGATCGTTCCATAACGTGCGATTACCTCCTGAACGAACTCTTCAGCTTCATCTGGCTGTGAAACATTACATGCTTTTCCAAATGCTTTGCCACCATAACTCTGGATTTCTTGTACAGTTTCCTGGATGGACCTGTCATCAATATCACTCACAATTGTTTCAGCACCGAGTGAAGCGAGTTTCATGACTATCCCCTTCCCTAACCCGCGTCCCGAACCCGTAACAACCGCCACTTTACCTGATAAATCAATCATTTCTTAACAATCCCTCTTTTCCGTTATATTCGTTCAAACAATGTTGCAATGCCTTGACCCCCTCCAATACACAATGTCGATACACCTCGCTTTACATCTCTTCTTTCCATCTCGTGTAAAAGTTTGACTGTAATCACCGCACCTGAAGCACCAATAGGATGACCGAGGGCAATAGCTCCACCGTTAACGTTGACCTTTTCTAGATCAAACTTAAGATCATTAAGTACAGCAAGTGATTGTGCAGCAAATGCTTCATTTAATTCCACCAAATCAATATCATCTTCTGTTAATGAGCTTTTCTTCAGTATCTTCTCAACAGCCGGTGTAGGAGCATACCCCATGACTTCAGGATCAACACCAGCTATGGCTTGTTCTCTAATTTTGGCTATAGGTTTTAATCCTAACTCTCCCGCTTTGTCTTCAGACATGATAACAAGCGCTGCTGCTCCAGAATTAATACCTGAAGAGTTGCCTGCAGTGACAGTTCCATCCTCAGCAAAAGCAGGGGGCATTTTTGCTAGTTTTTCAGCCGTTACTCCTCTACGTGGATGTTCGTCGATATCCACGACTCGACTTTCCCCTTTTCTTCCTTTTACAACAACTGGTACAATCTGGTCTTTGAAATACCCATGATCAATGGCATTTATCGCTCTCTCCTGGCTCAATGCTGCAAATTCATCTTGTTCTTCTCTGCTAATCCCATAACGTTCGGCTACATTTTCTGCTGTAACACCCATATGATACTGGCCAAATGGATCCGTTAGGCTGTTACTAAGCCATCTTCAAGTTGTGCATGACCCATACGATACCCGTAGCGTGCCTTTCGAACATAATAGGGTAACAGGTCCATGTTTTCTGTACCACCAGCAATAATAACATCCGATTGATTGGATTGAATTTGCTGTACTGCGTTGTTAATCGCCTGCAAACCAGAACCACACAAGCGATTAACCGTGTATGCGTTTGAACTCGTCGGCAGTCCAGCTCTCAACGCACACATTCTTGCAATAAAAGCGTTTTCTGCTACTTGTCCGACACATCCCATAATTACATCATCAATTAGTTCTTTGTCTATACCTGCTTTTTCTATTGCTGATTGAATAGCGGATGCCCCAAGGTCAGCTGCATGAACGTCCTTTAATTCTCCCCCCATTTTTCCAATAGCTGTTCGAGAAGCGCTTACAATAACAACAGATTTCATTCGTATCATCCCTTTCTAAAGATAGCGTTATTATTAACGAATGTCTCGCGTGCTCTGCCTAGCTATTAATGTTGGTTCTACAATTTTTTGTGTATGAACATAATTTTCTCCACTCAATATCCATTGATGAAGAAATTTCATTCCTTGCTCACCTATGTGAGCTGCCTTGCAATCAACCGTTGTTAATGGAATACGAAAATCACTAGCATACGAAACGTTATCAGAACCAATTAAAGACACGTCCTGAGGTATGGATAGTCCAAAATCTAAATATGCTCTGGCAACTGCAAAAGCCATCGTGTCACTCGCTGCAAATATTGCCGTTGGCCTATTTGTTGATTTTTTTAACATTTTTATCGTCAGTTTATATGTCAAGTCTTCATCATAATCACCATGAATCTCAATAATCGAATTGGGCGACAAACCAGCAGATTTAATTTCTTGTAAAAACCCTTCGCGTCGATCTATACTGTTCGTTCTTGAACCACCGACAAACGCAAATTCTTTATGACCTAAAGTTAGCAAATGGTCAGCAGCAATTCTGCCAACTTCAATAGAATCCACTGAAACTGACGTACCTTCATACCCAACTGGTGAACGGTTAATAAGCACATGTGGAATCTTCAATTCTTCTACCTTCTTTAAAATATTAGAATCTTTATGATCTATCGTCGACAACATAAGCCCATCAACGCCTTGCTCAATCATAGAATCCAATAATTTCTCTTCTTTGTGTTGTAAATCATAAGTTGTGCTAATGATGACATTGTATTGATTCTGATAAGCTAGCTCCTCAACTCCTTTGACTAGTAATGGATAAAATGGATTCGTAAGCTCAGTAACCATCAGCCCGAGCAAATTCGTCTTCTTAATCTTAAGGCTTCTCGCACTACGATTCGGTCGATAACCAAGCTTTACTATTGCTTCTTCCGTCCTTTGCCGTAACTCCTCACTGACAAACTTATTCCCATTAACAACTGCAGATACTGTTGCAATAGAAACCCTTGCTTCTTTTGCTACTTCTTTTATCGTTGTCATGATGTTCTCTTCACCTCACCGCCAAGATTACTACCAATAATACTATAGCACCTTGCGGCATCATATCGGGGGTTTTCTATTACATCTAAACGTTAGCTAAACGTTTAGAATGTAATAGTATACTAATATGAAAGCGC
>NZ_BAWZ01000062.1:0-7001 GCF_000698105.1 Geomicrobium sp. JCM 19037
GTCTCAAAAAGAATTGCAATCGGACTAGTCTCACTGTTTCTTATTGTAGGCGTAGTGCGACAGAGATTTTATATTGGATTGCAGAGAGACGTATCTTGCATATGTAGTAATGATTGTATTTGGCCTTTTCTGTTATTTAGGTCTAGTAGAGGTCTGGAGGGATCAAAGAGGAGAAAACAAAGTTAGTGCAAAATTAATTATTCAGCCGATGTTATTTTTAGTCGTGTTTTTCGTTTTATTTCATGCGGTAAGGAATATATTTTAGCTAAATGTTTATGGCAAACTAAAATGTAGAGTATGGCGTGAATAAATATTTCCTGCTTTTTCGATAATTGTTTGTGTTAACCGCAAGCTAATCAATCAGCTTTTTTGATCAATAAAACTATGAAATGTAGTTTTTAGAGGCGTTGAAAGAGGGATTTTATAATGAAAAGAAAGCCGCTGATAGGTAGTAGTATCTTTACCATACTACTACTTGGAATTGGTGGGGCTGCATTCGGTTTTAGTCATGGTGATGCCGTGGAATAAGGGAAGTGAACAGTGAAGTAACTAAGAAATTAGTGATATTCCAGCAGTTGGTCGGAATGAAGATGTTGGACATTTGTTTGGAAAGGAGAGTGACCTTGTTGGCGACTCGTTTTCCCTTGACTGATTAAACGATGTATTGTAGTGTGAACGACAAATACATCGTTCGAAAAGAGAGTGAAGGTTCATGCAGAAAATGTCGCAATCTGAAAAACAGATTATGGAGATTATTTGGCGGAATGAGGGGGCGCTCACGACGGCAGAGATTTTGCAGCGTCTGCCTGACGGAAAAGACTGGAAGCAAAACACAGTGATTACTTTTCTTGCCCGTCTTGTTGAGAAGGATCTTGTGAAAGCGAACCGAATGGGTCGTGCGAATCACTATGATGCGTGTCTAACAGAGGAAGAGTACCGCGCGTTGGAGACGAAGCAATTCATTAGTGACGTTCATAAAGGCTCGGTGTCAGGATTTCTGCAGACTCTAACTGATAGTGGCGACTTAACGAAAGAAGATATTGAAGATCTCATGAAGAAATTACGGGAGTAGGTGCTACCGATGACGGAGTTTTATGTGCATATTATCATTATGTCGCTTGTCGCCAGTAGCATGTTGGCGATTTTGATGCTTACGAAACGAGTGACACAAAAATGGTTGTCGGCGTCTTGGCATTATTATTCGTCTTTATTCCTTTTTCTTTTATTCGTTGTACCGGCTTATGCTTGGTTTCAAATGAGCACGCCGGCTAATCCTGCCGTCTCAATTCCGACTGGCAACGAAGTTGGAGCAACGCTCGTCAATTACGTACCGATCGTGTTACTCGTGGGGTCCGTCCTCTTCTTCTCGGTCTACCTTTTCAGGATAGTGAAAATGACAAGGCTGTTGCGAACGACATGCGAGGAATCCTTTGATGAGGCCCATCTGATTGCGCTTGCGTGCGCCAAAAAAAACGCTCAAAATTAAACGGAAAGTTACCATTTATTTATCCCCTTACATGACGACCCCGTTTATTTACGGAATATTTAAATCGAAAATTGTCCTTCCGTCACTTGATTTTAGTGATGAAGAATTAAAGCATATCTTTCTGCATGAACTCACGCATTATAAGCGCGGCGATTTATGGACAAAGCCTTTCTTGTCCATCATTCAATCGGTTCATTGGTTTAATCCGATCGTGCATCTGGCGAGACGGGAGATTGATCGTTTTGGTGAGTATGCGTGTGACGAGAGCATTACAAAACAAATGAATCGGGACGAACGTACAAGATATTGTGAGCTCCTCCTAAATGTACTCTGGAACGTCGTTGATCAAAAGCACGGTCATTATGCGGCGATGAGCCAGGATCGAAAAAGCTTGGAAAGAAGAATGAAGACGGTTTTAGCAACAAGAGGGAAGCGACAGCGAACCGCTCTCATTTCAGGTTCGATGTTCACTTTAATCTTAGCCGTTGCCGGGACGACGGTTGGTCTGGCAGCGGTTGCGCACACAAGTGACCCTCATGTGGTTGCAGATGACGCTCAACTTGTAGAGGATAGGATGGATGGAGAAACGCAGATGTCGGATGACCCATTGGTTGAGAGTGATCTTAAAGATGAAAATTTTGAAAACGACTAACGCCGGCGCGCTAGTTTGGCGTCGGTTATATGTGTAATTTTAAACTACAAAACATAGTTTATTGAGGTGAAATACATATGGTGATGGAGCGTGACTATGTGGTTTTGGCTGTTCTTTGGAAAGCGTCTATGTGCTTACCGAGTGTTGGGATTAGAAAGAGGTTAGTCGGCTGGTCGCATGAACAAGTCGTGAACAGCCTTCTACGTTTAATGGCGAAAGGCTCGGTGCGTGCGCAAATCATTGGGGAACGAGTTATTATTGTACGACTATTTCAGAAGAGGCGTTCAGTAAACAGTTTCGCGGCGGAGAAGATAACGAGTAATCGAACAACGGAACGCGGCTTTTAGCCGCGTTCCTGTGTGTTAGTCGCTATAAATGTGATCGTCTTTAAGGTCGCCTTCAGTACCATACAAGTGAATGCCTTCGTCGTTTGGAATCGGTGGTTCAGGAGCATCTAGTGGAACTGCAGAACCTTGGTTGTGATCTTGGCTAAGCCCAAACGCAGTACCGGTTACCCCGACGACGAGCGTTGTTGCAAATGCCAATGATAAGATACGCTTTTTGTTCATCGGTGAAGCCTCCTTTTTGATTTGAGGTGTGTAGCTACACTTACAAAACTACATTATGTAGTTTTGTAAGTCAAATGGTTACATTCACTTCAACGAAATTAGTCGTTAACGCGAACCAGCGGGTCCGATCTATGTGGGGATTTCAGCAAAAAAAGGTTCCTCATTCAAGAAAATCCCATCATAGACATCGTCTAAATGGGATTTTCTCTTTAAAACATACGAAACGCTGGTTTACGTTTTGCAATAACTCAGCATCTAATGATGGGGAGTCATTAATCCAAATAAATCCCTACGCCTGGCCGATCGGTAAGCCGAGCAGTGTCCAGATGATAAACAGTAAGATCCAGGCGCCGAGTAGAATAAAGGCGTATGGAATCATGAGAGAAATGATGGAACCAAGTCCCATGCGACTGTCGTAACGTTTCATGAATCCGAGTACCATGATCAGGTACGGATTGAGTGGTGTAAGTACCGAGGAGGCGGAGTCGCCAATTCGATATGCGAGCTGGGCGTATGCAGGATCATACCCAAGAAGCATGAGCATCGGTACGAATACGGGAGCCATTAACGCCCATTGTGCGGAGCCGCTCGTAATCATTTGATTTAAGAGGGCGGCAAGCAGGATAAAGGCAACCATGAGTCCTAGCCCGGTAAAGCCGATACCTTCTAAAAACTCCGATGTATTTACGGCGAGTATCGTGCTTAGGTTTGTCCAGTTGAAGTATGCAATAAACTGGGCAATGGCAAAGACGAGTACGATGTAAGGAACCATGCTTTTCATTGCTTCTGTCATATGGTTAGGAATGTCAGCTGTTTTCTTTATTGTACCGACGGTTACGCCATACGCGACGGACACGATGATAAACCAGACGAGAATGATTGGCACGATGTTTGAGAGAAGCGGTGAATCACCGTCTTCACCCCGCAGCACGGAGTTCTCGGGCAATAAGGCGATTCCGATGAGCGCTAAATAGATGACGGTTCCAATAACAGCATAAATGAGGCCTTTGATTTCTTGTTTGCTCGGATTGGTAGCGGTCTCACCAAGTACAGCAGGTTCGGCATACGTATCGTCGAATTTGCCTAAGCGCGGTTCAATGATCCGTGTGGTGACGAGACCGACAACGAGGATGACCATGAACGTAGATACGCTCATAAAGAACCAGTTGTCGAGCGGTGTGACGCTAGCCTCCGGGATGATTGACTGGGCGGCTTCTTCGGTGATGCCGGCAAGCAGAGCGTCAGTCCCAGCGATAATGATGTTGGCGGTAAACCCGGCAGCGACGCCAGCGAACCCGGCGCACATTCCAGCAATTGGATGCCTGCCGAGGGAATAAAACACCATAGCAGCAAGGGGTGGAATGATGATCATCGCGGCGTCAGAGGCGATGTTGCCGAGCACGGCTGCAAAGATGATCGCATACGTAACGAGTGCTGTCGGCGCCCGCATGATGGTGGCTTTCATGAACGTGTCAAAGAGGCCGACTTGCTGGGCGAGCCCAATGCCGAGCATCATCGTCAAGATGAGCCGAGTGGGCGAAGCCGGTAAAGTTTGTAATCATTGATTCGAGCATGAAGAGTAAGCCTTCACCTGAAAATAAGCTTCTTGCTTCGATGACTTCGCCTGTCGTCGGATGTTCGACAGCGACGTTAAACTGGCTCACAATCCAAGAAATAATAATAATGGCGATGGCAAAATAAACAAATAAGATGAATGGATGGGGCAGTTTGTTTCCTAACCATTCAACACGATTTAGAAAACGATTCATCAAAGATGACGGTTCTTGCTGCATTATGAATCACCTCGGTGCGTTAGTTCTGTAGTTTAGATGGTTCGATTCCTGGTGGAATGGGGCATTCATAATGCGTTCCATCTACCTTTGATGTAATTCTTCTTTTGCCTGGTCAATCAGGCAGGGTTTTCTAGCAGCTCTGCCGCTGTACCGCTCATTAATTCCGCGGCGTACAACATGCCGGTCATTGCATAGGATGTTTTTCCTTGTGCAACCATTTGCCACGTGTGGAAGGGTGTCCCGAACGCATAGCATGTGGTGTAACATTGCACGGTTGGAGCGATCGTGCTCACATCACCGACATCGGTTGACCCAGACAGACGCTTCATGTCCGGCGTGGATGGAATTGTCGTAGCGACAAGGTCGTGAGCGACGTCGTTTGTAGAGATTTTACGTACTTCGTCAATGGCGTTCTGAATCTCACTCTCGCTTAGCGTATCGTAAAACTGTTTGGCGAGCTGCTTTTCTTCATCTGTGTAGTCCGGTTCCCCAAACGCTTGCATCTCTTTGTTCATGACGTCTTCAAGTGTGCGGTTGCGCACGAAGTTGGAGCATGCTTTCTCAAACGTCATCTCGAGCTTAGTTTCGGTCATGAGTGCAGCACCTTCGGCAATCTTCTGCACACGTTCGTACACTTCTTTTGCCTTATTGACCGTCGTTCCCCGCATCAAGTAGAGAACTTCTGCCTCGGCCTGCACGACGTTTGGAGAAACGCCCCCGGTGTTTGTGATCGCATAATGCAGCCGGGACGTTTCTTCGATATGTTCCCGCAAATAATTCGCTCCGATATTCATCAGTTCTACCGCATCCAAGGCACTTCTGCCAAGGTGTGGGCTGGCTGCTGCGTGGGACGCTTTTCCTTGAAAGCGAAAAGATACTTGGTAATTTGCGAGTGTCTCATACGCCCACACCGTATTGTAGTATCCGGGATGCCACGTGATGGCGGTATCAATGCCGTCAAAAGCACCTTCTCTTGCCATGAACGTCTTGCCGGAACCCCCTTCTTCGCCTGGGCAGCCATAAAATTCAATCGTTCCAGGCAGGCCGTTTTCTACCAAATAATCTCTTGCTGCGATTGCTGCTGCCATCGCACCGGTCCCGAGCATATGGTGACCGCAACCGTGCCCGTTGCCGCCTGCTTCTTTCGGTTCAGGCGACGGTTGGTTTTCAACCTGGCTTAAATCTGATAAAGCGTCGAACTCACCGAGAAAGCCAATGACCGGTGAGCCACTGCCGAACCGTGCCCGAAAGGCGGTGGAGATGCCGGCGATGCCCCGCTCTACTGTAAATCCCTCTGCTTGTATGTAATCTGCGAGCAGCTTTGCAGATTGCTCTTCCTCAAATCGTAGTTCAGGTGTATTCCAAATATGCTTGGCCAATTGCTCATAGGCGTCGCGATTCTGTTGGATCTGCTCAGTTAGAAATGACTGACGGGACATGGGCAATCCCCCTCCTTCGTTTACGTTAAAAGCCATGCTACCATAACGACCATTGGGTGGGAAGAAGTTTTTCTATTATGCGATGATTGCTAGATCGTTTTACACGATTTTCAGCTCCGGTGGTGACGAGGATTGCTCATTTTTTGGGAATTTCTAGGTGATTGGTGATCTAGAACGCGCCTGAAACAATCGATATAGAAGGAACTTAACATTTTCCTCGTTGCGCAGTTTGTTCCAACTGGAGGCAGATTCCAGGCTGAAGTGCCAACGATACGTAGGCCCCGCCGGGGCCGAAACCAAATCGAACTAGGTTCGGCGCGGCTCGCGCCGACGTGTTGTGGGTACTTCGGGGCGGGGATTGTACAGGTGACCCGGGGTAATCTGTTCCCGAGTTTGCTCATTCTGTTCCCTAGCTTATGAGAATAGACCGCTTTTCCTGTGATTTCCCCCAATTTGAGAATAGTTCTGCCGCAACTCGAGCACAGTTTCCACATTCCCAAGCTCTTACCATTGGTTCGTGAAGAAATTCTTTCGTTCAACTTATCTAGATCGCTTTAGAACACAGCAATTTACCTTATACTGGGCGATCTATGAACGTTCCTTTTCATACAGAACCTCAACCTATTTATACATATAAATCTCAAGAGCTAGCAACCATCGGCACCTCCGGTGCCGAAGATAAACCGAACGGTCGTCGGCATGACTCATGCCGACCTCTCGTTAGCATTGGTGACAGAAAAGCTCGCAGAATTTCATAAGCCGATGGAATGGAACGGAGGTTTGGTGCAGTTACAACATCAAGGACTAGTGAATTTCTTTAGTCCAACCTATATAGATTCTGTTGTCGGCATTGGTGCTGTTTAAGTTTGTTTGGAAAGGGAGGGGGTGTGATATAGATTCATCTTTAGATCTCCCTAATTTGCACTGTTGGTTCTTGCTTTCCATCACGGGTTGAAGGTTGCAGTCCAGACTACAAGTGCAACATCGGTGTCTAAAGTACAGCCCCCGTGTTTTCTATGCAGTCCAGACTACAAGTGCAACATCGGTGTCTAAAGTACAGCC
>NZ_BAWZ01000061.1:0-7773 GCF_000698105.1 Geomicrobium sp. JCM 19037
GTGCATAGAAAACACGGTGGCTGTCTTTTGGCCACCGATGTTGCACTTATAGTCTGTACTGCATAGAAAACACGGGGGGCGTACTTTGGCCACCGATGTTGCACTTGTGCTCTGGAGTACAAGCATCCGCCTGCAGTGGAAAGCAACAACAAACTGTGCAATTAGGAAAATGTTACGTTCATTCTATATAGTTTCAAACATCCGTTTATGGAATTAGATTCAATATTCTAACGACACTCTATATAAGTTGAACAAAATAGTTTCTTCAAGAACCAGTCGTACGCTTGGTAAAGTGGAGAATGTGCTCGAGTTGAGCGAAATCGCAGGAAAAACGGTATATTCCCATAAACTAAGTATTAGAATGAACGAACTCGGTAACAGATGATAAGGTCGTGTACACCCCCGCCCCGAAGTAACCACAACACGTCGTCTCGGTTCGCGTCGAACCAAGCCCGATTTTGCTTCTGCCCTACTAGGGCCGACAGGTGACTCACTTATGAGCAATGAATCTGCGCGCAAATTGGCACCCAGCACCGCGCTACCCCTCCCACTCAACGCTCAACAGCGCAAATTAGGAAAATCTTACGTTTATTCTATTTTGAAGACTGCTTTTTAACGAAAAAAAGCGGATGTTCCAAAGGAACATCCGCTTTGATCTTATTTCACTTCATGTGTAAGGCATGCATCGTAAAGGTTGTTGTCTTTTAGGACACCAATCAATGTTTCACCGATAACTGCAGGTGTTTCTGCAACTTCGATGCCACACGCGCGAAGCGTTTTTTGCTTTTCTTCTGCTGTACCTTTACCACCAGAGATAATCGCACCGGCATGACCCATACGCTTTCCTGGAGGTGCAGTGGCACCGCCGATGAATCCGACGACAGGCTTCGTCATGTTTTCTTTAACCCATTCAGCAGCTTCTTCCTCTGCAGTACCGCCGATTTCACCTATCATAATTACGGCTTTTGTATCTTCATCTTCGTTGAAAAGTTTCAACGTATCAATGAAATCTGTACCGTTAACAGGGTCACCACCAATACCGACCGCTGTTGATTGGCCGATGCCGTTGGAAGACAGTTGATCTACTGCTTCATACGTAAGGGTACCTGAACGGGATACAACACCGACGTGACCTTTTTTGTGAATGTACCCAGGCATAATGCCAATTTTACATTCTTCAGGCGTAATAACACCTGGGCAGTTCGGTCCAACGAGGCGAGTATTTTTTCCTTCCATATAACGTTTCACTTTTAACATATCAAGAACTGGAATTCCTTCTGTGATACAGATGGCTAGATCAAGTTCAGCGTCTACCGCTTCCATAATTGCGTCAGCTGCAAAGCCAGGTGGAACGTAAATGACTGTTGCATTTGCTCCTGTTGCTGCTTTCGCTTCAGATACTGTATTAAATACAGGAACACCTTCAATTTCCGTACCGCCTTTTTTCGGTGTGACACCGCCGACGATTTGTGTACCGTATTCAAGCGCTTGCTTTGTATGGAATAGTCCGGTACTGCCCGTAATACCTTGAACAATAACCTTCGTATCTTTGTTAATTAAGATACTCATTGTAGTTGGCCCGCCTTTCTATTTTACTAAAGCTACAATTTTTTCTGCGCCATCAGACATCGTGTCTGCAGCTGTAATGTTAAGTCCTGATTCTTGAAGGATTTGCTTACCTTCTTTCACGTTCGTACCTTCAAGTCTTACGACAAGAGGGATTTCAAGGCCGACTTCTTTCGTCGCCGTTACAACACCTTCTGCAATAACGTCACACTTCATGATCCCGCCAAAGATGTTGACGAAGATTCCTTTTACGTGCTTGTCCGAAAGAATGATCTTAAAAGCTTCGGTTACCTTTTCAGCTGTTGCACCGCCCCCAACGTCGAGGAAGTTCGCGGGTTCGCCGCCTTTATACTTGATGATGTCCATTGTAGCCATCGCAAGACCTGCACCATTTACCATACAACCGATGTTTCCATCGAGGGCAATGTAGCTAAGATCGAATTTAGACGCTTCAATTTCTTTCTCGTCTTCTTCATCAAGATCGCGGTACTCCACGATGTTGTTTTGACGATAAAGTGCATTGGAGTCGAAGTTCAACTTCGCATCAAGTGCAAGCACGTCACCTTGCTTTGTCGTTACAAGTGGGTTGATTTCAGCGATGGAGCAATCGTTATCAACGAATACTTTATATAATCCATCCATGAACTTCACGGCTTTGCCGAGCGCGTCCTTTGGAATGTTCATATTGAAAGCAAGTCTTCTCGCTTGGAATCCTTGCAAACCAACAGCAGGATCAATGAACTCTTTGAAAATCTTTTCAGGAGTTTCCTCAGCAACTTCCTCGATTTCTGTACCGCCCTCTTCAGAGCCCATAAGTACAATACGAGAAGTACTGCGATCAAGTACTAGTCCAATATAGTATTCTTGGTCAATGTCACAACCCTCTTCAATAAGAAGGCGTTTCACTTCTTTTCCTTCAGGTCCAGTCTGATGCGTGATGAGCGTTTTTCCTAGAATTTCATCTGCGTATGTACGCACTTCATCTAAGTTTTTCGCTACTTTTACACCGCCGGCTTTTCCGCGTCCACCTGCGTGGATTTGGGCTTTTACAACACTGACTTCTGTAGATAGCGACTTGGCTTTCTCAACCGCTTCATCCACTGTAAAAGCAACATGCCCAGTCGGTACAGCAACACCGTACTTTCTGAGTAACTCTTTACTCTGGTACTCATGAATATTCATGTTCTTTCCATCCTCCCTATGAGTACATTCAGTTTCATAAGATGCGGACGTTTGGCGAATGAATCGCCTACCGCAAGCTCATTACACACATGTTTAATCGTAACACAAAATGTTCGTCCTCAAAAGTTATATGTGCAATAACTTTCAATCTTGCCCACACATTTCCATTAAAAACGTCACGCATTGGGCACGCCCTTTATTATACATTAGTTCTGACGATTCGACACGGTTAGTTTTTTGGGAAAATAACTCATGTGTACGTCATCAACGTAAGAACCGTCCGCTTCTTTCCGGAGCTTCTCTACTCTCGCGTCTTCCAAAAATCCGAATTTATCATAAAGACTGATTGCTCGCTTGTTCGAGGCATACACTTCCAGTGATACTTTTTCTAGTCCTTCTTCTGCTTCGGCCCATTTCAAAAATTCAGTGAGCAACTTCTTGCCAATGCCTTGACCAGTGAAGTGTTCTTGGATACTCATGCCCATCATCCCCCGTGCTTGTAACGCGCGCGCTCGTTTCGTAAAAAGCCGAGCATCCCGATAACCTGTCCGTCATAAATGGCGACAAACATACAGCTCCCTGGTTGCAAATGTTGTCTCAACCACGTCGTTTCAACGGATACGTCGATCTTCCATTCATCCAGTGTACGCCCCATGAATGCAGCATTTTCTCGCAATACTTGTTTTTTATGATTGATGATTGAAACGAGGTCTTGAAGCTTCACATCACGATTGATTACAACATCATACATTTCTAAATACCTCCTGAAAAGAAAAGGGCTTGCCACTGTGAGATCCACTCACAGGCAACCCCCATATCTTTATGTGACATTCAACGCTTTAAATTGACTCATCACTAAGTCGTAATACTTGCCTTTTTCTTTCATCAGCTTCTGGTGATTGCCCTGTTCCAGAATATTTCCTTGTTCCAAAACAATAATGTTGTCCGCTTCACGAATGGTCGATAACCGGTGAGCAATCATAACCGACGTTCTCCCTTTCAAAAGCGTGTTTAACGCTTCTTGAATTTTCAGTTCTGTCTCTGTATCAATACTTGCAGTCGCTTCATCCAAAATAATAATTTTAGGATCTGCAAGTAGCGTCCGAGCAAAAGAAAGAAGTTGTCGTTCTCCAACGCTTAAAATGTTCCCGCGTTCTTCAACTTCAGTTTCGTAACCGTCCTGAAGCCTTCCGATGAATTCATCCGCACCAATCGCTTTAGCCGCCTGTTCTACTTCTTCATCGCTAGCTGAAGGTCGGCCAAAACGGATGTTTTCTCGAATCGTTCCAGAGAATACAAACGTATCTTGAAGCACAGTGCTCACTTCTTCTCGTAAGCTGTTTAATTGATAATCTTCAAGCGCGTTTCCGTCAAGATATACACGGCCGCCTGTCGGGTCGTAATACCGGCCAATCAGGTTGCAATCGTCGATTTCCCTGAGCCCGTATGACCGACGAGTGCAACCGTGTCCCCTGCATCGATCTTTAACGAGACTCCGTTCAACGCTTTTCTCGATTCATCATAACTGAATGTCACATCGTCAAAGACAATTTCTCCATCGAGCTTTTCAGCTGCGTAACCGTCCGCTTTATTTTTGATGTTTGGCCGCTCGTCGAGAAACTCAAAATTCTTTCTGAGGAAGCCATCGCAACGAGCAGCTGGTTGTACACTTGCCCGAGTCGAGAGATCGGCTCCCAAAACATCCCGAGAAAGAAAGCAAACGAAACGAGAACACCAAAGCCAATTGATCCTTGAGCGACGAGGTACGCGCCGTACCAGATGAGCACTGCCGAACCAAGGGCGTTAGACATTTCCACAAACGGACGAAAGTATGCACTTTTCTTTGAAGCTTCTTCCCAAGCGTCATAATTCTCGCGGTTGATGCCATCAAAGAAATCCATGTTGTTGTTTTCTTGAGAAAATGATTGCGTCACGCGAACCCCTTGAATGCTTTCATTCAAGTGCGAGTTTAATTTCGCTTGACGAATTCTGACGGTTTGCCATGAACGACGAATATTTCTTCGTAATTTCGTTGAAATGAAAAACATGATTGGCAAAACAATTAAAACCGCTAACGCCAATGGTGGACTAAGTGTAAAGAGGATGATAATGATGCTCACGAGCATGACGATATCCATGAGCATGTTAATAATCCCGTTTGTAAATAGCTCTTGCAACGCATTCACATCGTTAACGACGCGTACGAGGATCGATCCTGCCGATCGTGAATCAAAGAAACGGTTGGATAACCCTTGAATATGGTTAAACAGTTCCTTTCTTAATGCATGGATCGCGTTTTGACCGATTTGATTCGTCCACTTTATCCGAAATCGGTTCGCAAATAATGAGAAAATATACAAACTTAAAGCAAGAACCGCTAGTTGCAGCATTAAACCGTAATCCTCGTCAGCGAGGGCGTAATCGAGTGCCCACTGACCGATGATAAGCGGAACAATCAGCCGAACGATTGTTGTAATGAGCATGGCAACAATCGCTTTAGGGATGAGTCCTTTGCTTTCTTTCATGTACTTGAACAATCGAGCTAACTTTTCCCAGTTGAAAGGCTTCTCGATTGCCGTGTCTTGACTGTAATGAAATCGCTCCATTACACGACTCTGCTTACTGTTTTGCTGTGACACGAGGCTTGCCCCTTTCAACTAATCGTTTGCGCTTTAATTGCTTCTAAATCTTGATACTGAATATCAAATATTCTACGGTAGAGGCCATTCTTTTCTAATAGTTCATCGTGACGTCCCCGTTCTTTTATCGTGCCTTCTTCTAATACAAGGATCTGATCCGCATGTTGAACACTCGAAATTCGATGGGCAATAATAAATGTCGTTCTGCCTTTCATGAGCTCCTTAAATGCGGCTTGAATCTTAAACTCCGTCTGCATATCAACAGCACTCGTCGCATCATCAAGAATGAGTATGCTCGGGTTCACAAGCAATGCTCTTGCAATTGAAATTCGCTGCTTTTGTCCTCCAGAAAGCCCCATGCCCCGCTCTCCAAGCACCGTATCATAGCCGTTCGGTAGCCCTTCAATAAATTCATGAGCATCCGCGCGTTTCGCCGCTTCAACAATTTCATCTAAAGAAATACTCGGATTTCCGTAGGAGATGTTGTCACGGATTGAAGATGAGAAAAGAAAGGCTCTTGAAGAACAAAACCGATGTTTGCGCGAAGCGATTGCACCGTATAATCTCGATTGTCAATTCCATCGATAGTGATGGATCCGTTCGTTGCTTCATAGAACCTGGCGATTAATTGTGTGATGCTGGACTTTCCAGCACCTGTCCCTCCCATAAGACCAATGGTTTCGCCTTCATTTGCTTTGAAGTTAATGGACGAAAGAGCAGCCTTTTTCTCGGAAGGATAATAAAAATCAACATCTTTAAATTCTACTTCTCCCTTTAATCGTTTGGCGTCTGCCGCGTTAGGAAGATCTTGAATATCTTCAGGCTCATGCAGCACTTCAAGCAAACGCTCTCCTGACGCTTTCGATTGGCTAAAGGTGTTAATGATAAACCCTAAGTTCATAAGTGGGCCCATGATGTACCAAACGAGGCTGAAGAACGCAACAAATGCTCCAGGCGTTAACGTCCCATAAATCGCTAAGTATCCTCCGTAAGCTAAAAGAAGGACGACGGCGATGTTTCCGATGAATTCCATTACTGGAAAGTATTTCGCCCAAATTCCTGACGTAAACAAATACCGATCTCGATAGTGAGAGTTTTATCATCAAATCGCGTCTTCTCAAAGTCTTCTTTGGAGAGTGATTTGACCGTTTGAATACCACTGACGTTCTCTTGAACGCGCGTATTTAAACTGGCCATTGAGATACGAATTTCTTTAAACGCAGGATGTACGAAGCGGTCAAACCGTTGCACGGTTACCGCGAGGACTGGCATCATAAAAAGCGTGACTAACGCCAATTGCGGTGAATAATAAAACATGACGATTAAACTAAAAACGACAATCATAACAAAGTTAAATAACTGCGCAAAACCAAATGATAAAAAGAAACGAAACCCTTCTACATCCGCGGTAAGTCGCGACATCAAGTCGCCTGTACGAGCATTATCGTAATAGCGAAATGGCAAAAATTGCAACTTTTCATACAATCTTTTCCGGAGTTGGTAGACGGTTTGAATGCCGAACAGATCCCCCCAATATTGATTGAAAAATGCTGCGACTGCTTGAGCATCATCACGAAGATAAACCCAATGGATAAAATGGGGATGAGACTGTAGTTTTGATTCACAATCCCTTCGTCAATTGCCAGCTGTAGAAAAATAGGATAAACGACAGTTAAGCCAGTCACAAAAATGAGTGAGAGAATGGAGCCGATAAAGTACTTACGATAAGGCCAGAAAAACTGTTTTAACTGCTTAAATATCTGCATATATGCATCACCTTCTTGTCACATTAAACTATCATTCAGAAACGTTGAAAAATTGTCACTCGATAAATATACCGTGTTTCGAAATAAAATGCTAGCGATTTTTGGAAATTATCTAAAAATGTCCGAGTCGTTTTTACGATAGAAAAGGCATGATGTTTTCACGCAACCATGCCTTTGCCTTTTGAAACAATTAACGATCAGATTCTTTTTGCTCGTCTTGCTTCTGCGATTTTTTGTCGTTAGCTTTCGCTTTGGCATCCTGTTCAAGCGCAGCATAATGAATGCCAAATTCATGTGCAATTTCTTCGTTAAATTGAGTCATCAGCGTCTCGCTTTGTGTTACGTCGAGCAAATTCTTTTTTTTCGTCAACGCTGGTCCCTCCTTTCTTATCTATCCCCCTATCGTTCCCGTTTGTTTGGATTTCTTTCATTTCTCTCTCCACTTGATAAATAAAAGCAAACACTTCAGCAACCGCTTCATACAAGTGCTCTGGGATCGGCTCATTCATATGTAAATGAGACAATAATTCAGCAAGAGACGGATCCTTTTGTACCGGAATTGCTGATTTCTCCGCGGATTTTTTGATCTGGTCAGCCACATGTCCATACCCTTTTGCTTT
>NZ_BAWZ01000060.1:0-12368 GCF_000698105.1 Geomicrobium sp. JCM 19037
CCGAGCTCACCACCTGGCACAAGCATGTGATGGCCGGTCACGTATGTGACAATCCAGCCTCAAACCGGGCACTTTCGGCACGCAACTGTCACAAATCGCAACATTTGTGACAGTTGACACCATTTATGTGCACATTCACGTTTCAAATCATGATTTTCTTTCTCAAGTGTCACAAATATGAATTTATGGGGCATTTGGACTTCTTTCCACACACCGTAGCCAGGAAGCAGGAACGTGAACCGTGTTGCCCTTGTGCTCTGGAGTGTCAAGAAAACCTGTTGGGCGTTTTTTGACCACCGTTGTTGCACTTATGCTCTGGAGTATCAAGTAGACACAGCGAACACAAGCTGCAGCGCAGGGTGAGGTGATGTTGCCCTTATAGTCTGGACTGTATAGAAAACACGGTGGTCGCCTTTTGACCTCCGATGTTGCCCTTGTATCCGGAGTGCAAGCATCCGCATGCAGTGGAAGGCAACAACAAACTGCGCAATTAGGAAAATGTTAAGGTCATTCTATATAGATCGCAAAGTATCTGGAATAAACCATCGTTTTAACGCGATCTAGATCATTTCGGGGGCAATCTAGATTGCCGATCTCCTGAATATTCCCAGTTGGTAGGCAAATCGCCCTTTATGTGAGCAAACACCAATTCAACCGCTGTAGAGAGAGGTTGCACACTCAAACTTCTTCATATGCTTGGGTGTTTTGAGTTCCCACTAGCATGTATTGCTTAGCTCAATATGAAACGAAGCTCCTTCCACCTTTACGCACGTTTAACGGGCAGCTAAATAGCGATATGCCCATTCAGTGAGCAGGGCACTGCCGAGTGGCAAGGCATCCTCGTCGATATTGAAATTGGGGGAATGAAGAGAAGCGTGGATGTTTTTGCTTTTGTTGCCAACACCGAGGCGAAACATTGTGCCTGGAATTTGCTCGGTATAATATGAGAAATCTTCTCCGCCCATGGACGGTTTTCCGTAATGAAGCGCTCCAGAACCGAGCACATTCTCCACCGATTGTTCAAGGACCGGGATGAGCTGTGGGTCGTTGTATACGGAAGGAAACCCGCGTCGGTAATCCATCTCATATTGCGCGTCAAATGCTTCGGTAATTCCTTTAACAATTCTGTGCATTTCCGACTCAACGAGGTCACGGGCGGAAGGTTCTAACGTTCGCACGGTACCACCAAAGACGACTTCGTTCGGAATGACGTTGTCTGCAGAACCCCCGTGAATACGGGTGATCGACAAGACAGCAGAGGACAATGGATCGACATGCCGGCTAACAATTTGTTGTAGTGAAGAGATGACTTCGGCCGTTATCGTGATTGGGTCGGTTGCAAGGTAAGGGTGGGCGGCGTGCCCGCCCTTACCAATAATCTTTACAGAAAATACATCGACAGCTCCGGAGCTCAGTCCTTTTGTAACCGATGCCGTACCAATCTCATTTTTGGCATACACGTGTGTACCAGCAATCGCTTCCACTTTCGGGTTGTCGAGTGCCCCGTCTTGAATCATGCGCTCTGCCCCACGTAACCCTTCTTCTGCAGGTTGGAATAGCAACTTTACATTCCCGCGTTCAGGTGGTTCATCTGCGAGAAGTTTCGCGGCACCGAGCAACATTGCCGTATGCGCATCATGACCACACATGTGGGCAATGCCATCATGTTTAGAGCGATAGTCCAACTGCTCATTGGCTTCTTGCATCGGAAGTGCGTCCATGTCTGCGCGCAAGCCGACAGTCGGGCCGTTTGACTTTCCTGGAATGAATACAGTGAGCCCCGTTTTTGCAAGTCGCGTCGCGCTCAAACCAAACGATTGTAGCTGCTTCTCTACATAATTGCGCGTCTCAAACTCTTCAAAACCAAGCTCTGGATGTTGATGAAACTGTCTTCGCCACGTGATGAGTTCTCGTTTTATTGCTTCTGCGCGTTTACGTGTATTCATGTTATTCCTCCGGATCGTTTGCGAATTCATGCACGATGGTTGCCATCATCTTAATGCCATCAATGTAGTCTTCGATGGCAATGTTCTCGTTTGGTGCATGATTTTTTGAGTTTTCATTGCCAACACCGAGTGACACTGCTGGAATTCCTTGTTTTTGACAGATGTCATACATTGGACCGGTGCCTGGTGTGTTGCGAAGAACGACGGGTTTTTCTCCGTATACTCGTTCGACATTGTTTACGATCGTTGAAACGAGTGGGTCACTCGGATCCGTCTTGGCAGGGTGGCATCCGGATAATTTCGTCACGTTGATGTCAGAAAACCCATTTTGATTTAAATGATTCTTCAGCAAATCAAGGATTTCATTCGGATCTTGGTCACCAACGAGTCGAAAATCTAGCTTTACTTTTGCTTTAGACGGAAGAACCGTTTTTGAGCCTTCCCCGGTATACCTGATTCGATACCACAGATTGTACATGTCGGTTGGAATAACAACTTTTCTTTCAAACTCATACCAGATAAGCCTAGCAAGAAGCCGTCAAGGTCAAGAGCGGAGAGGGTAGCATTTTCTTCATAGTTCATGTCTTCGAGAATTTTCTTTTCAATCGGTGTTGGTGCATGCACACGGTCGTAAAAACCATCAATGAGGATTTCTTCTTGTTCGTTTTTCAACGTATTTAAGGCCCAAATTAATTGCCATGCGGGATTCTCGATAACAGCGGCATTTGCCGAGTGTAAGTCGGTGTTTGCTCCTGTTGCTTCTAGTTCTACGTAAAGCATCCCTTTCACACCTAGAGAGACTTGCAACTGTCCGTTCGGATTTTTGTAGCCGAATTCCCAAATGCAACCATCGGACGCAAGTTTGTCCGGGTAACGATCCGCGAATTCTTCGAGATGAACACTCCCGATTTCTTCCTCACCTTCAAAGATGAATTTCACATTTACAGGCGGTTTGCCATACACGTTCGTGTAGGCATGTACCGCACAAATTCTCGCCATCAAATTTCCTTTGTTGTCAGCGACCCCTCGTGCATACATTTTGCCATCGCGAATATCCGCAGAGAAAGGATCACTTTCCCACAACTCAATGGGGTCTTCTGGCTGGACGTCGTAATGATTGTAGAAAGAGAGCGTCTTTTCTGCACCGGTGTCTAGTTCACCAAAAACGACGGGAAAGCCACTCGTCTCCAATTGTTCTGATACGGCACCTGTCTTCTTTCGTAAGTAATCTTCAACCATAGTAGCGGTCGTCTCCATCCCGCGGTTTTGGGCAGCGACGCTTGGTTGCTTACATAAATCACGTAGCCATTCAATGTACTCCTCACGATGATCGTCGATATACTGATACACTTCTTTCATATTATGAGCCTCCTAGTCTTTGTTTCGGACGGGAAAGTGACAAGCGACATAATGCCCAGCTTCTTTTTCTTCAAATTCTGGAATCTCGACTTTACATTTCTCCGCTGCCATAGGACAGCGAGTATGGAATCTGCAACCAGTTGGAAGGTTGATTGGACTTGGGATATCCCCTTTAATTTCTGGCCGTTCGTGTTTCTTTCTTCTCGTTGGGTCAGCGATAGGAACGGCTTCTAACAGTCCGATTGTGTATGGGTGCATCGGCTGATCAAACAGCTGTTTTTGGTCGTCATCTCTACAATTTTTCCAAGGTACATCACAGCGACACGGTCGCTGAAATGTTTAACTGCAGGCAGTCCGTGGGCGATAAATACAAACGTTAAGTCCATGTCTTTTTGCAGCTTTTTTAATAGATTTAAGATTTGTGCTTGAATAGATACATCAAGTGCGGAGACGGGCTCGTCACAAACGATGATCTTCGGCTTTAAAGCAATGGCACGAGCAATGCCGATTCGTTGCCGTTGACCGCCACTGAACTCGTGGGGAAAGCGATACGCTTGTGCTTCACTTAGTCCGACTTTTTCCATTAAATCAAGCACTTCGGATTTTAATTGTTTCGTTGAATACGAGTGATGAGTACGTAATGGTTCTGCAATAATATCAAAAACTTTCATTCGTGGATTCAGCGATGAGAATGGATCTTGAAAGATCATTTGCATATCTTTTCGCTTTTCACGTAAGGCCTTTGATGAGAGTTTACTAAAATCTTCACCATCGAAGAAGATTTCACCAGACGTTGGGGTGAGCAGACGCATGATCGCGTTGCCTGTAGTTGATTTCCCACAGCCGGATTCTCCAACAATGCCAAGCGTTTCCCCGCGATTCACGAAAAAGCTTATGTCGTCAACCGCTTTTAATTGCTCGCTCTTTTTCCCGAACAGCCCTTTCTTAATGGTGAAATATTTCTTTAGGTTTTGCACTTCTAAGATTTTGTCTTCTGCGTTAGGCATTGGCAACCCCCTCACTTTCCTCCACAAATAACCAGCAACGTACTTGCCTTCTTCATCGTCGAGCAGATGAGGTTCTTTTTGAGTGCAAATGTCCATCACTTGCGGACAGCGGGGAGCAAAACGACAACCCGTCGGCATTTCTAACGGATTCGGCACGACACCTGCAATGGATTCGAGTTCATCTTTTTCTTCATGTATTTTCGGGGTGCTATCGAGCAGTCCTTTCGTATACGGGTGCTTTGGCTTCGCAAAAATGCTGTACACATCAGCCATTTCAACGACTTGACCAGCATACATGACGACCACTTTATCAACCATTTCCGCAACGACCCCAAGATCATGCGTAATAAAAAGGATCGACGTCCCGAAGTTATCTGTCACTTCTCTCATGAGCTGCAAGATTTGTGATTGAATGGTCACATCAAGAGCCGTTGTCGGTTCATCGGCAATTAACAGCTTTGGATCACAAGAAAGTGCCATCGCAATCATTACTCGTTGGCGCATTCCGCCGCTCAGTGAATGTGGATAAGAATTGTAAATGTCACGAGCACGAGGAATTTCCACACGCTCGAGCATTTCAATCGCTTTTTCTTTTGCTTCACTTTTGGACATCTTTTTGTGCAAGATGAGCATTTCAGAAAGCTGATTGCCGATTTTAAAAACAGGGTTTAATGAAGTAAGTGGCTCTTGAAAGATCATTGCGATATCGTTGCCGCGAATTCGCCGCATTTTCTTTTCAGATTCTTTCACGAGGTCAGTGCCTTCAAATTCGATCTTCCTCCGGCAATTTCACCAGGGTCTTCAATCAATTTCATAATGGACAGTGATGTAACGCTTTTCCCAGAGCCAGATTCACCGACGAGTGCAACGGTCTCTCCTTGTTTAATCGTAAAGGAAACCCCATCAACAGAAGGGATGATACCGTTTTCGGTATGAAAATGAGTACGCAAATCTTGGACTGTAAGTAAGGGCTGTTGTTCCATTTCTATCACCTTTCTTTCCTACCTTTTCGCTACTGATCGAGGGTCCAATACGTCTCGAAGCAATCCCCTACGAAGATGACAGCAAGGACAGTAATGGTGATGGCAATGCCAGGAAAAGTCGCAAGCCACCAGCTCGTCGCTAGATAGTCTCTGCCATCTGCTAAAATGCCGCCCCATGATACTTGAGGTGGTTGAATGCCCAAGCCGAGGAAGCTAAGGGATGTTTCAAGTATGATCGTTGTCGCCACCGTAAGTGTTGATATGACGATAAACGAAGACATCACATTTGGTAAAAGGTGTCGGACGATAATTTTCCCTTTGCGCACCCCAATAGAAGTTGCAGCTTTTATAAACTCTCTCTCTTTTAACGTTAAGACTTCACCACGAATCAGTCTTGCATAATTCACCCAGTTTGTGACCCCGAGTACAACGATCAATGTCAACATTCCTGGACTAAATATACTCAAGATGACGAGGGCAAATAGAATATTAGGAATGGATAAAAAGGAATCAACAATTCTCATAAACACATTGTCAATGAATCCACCGTAGTAGCCAGCGATTAAACCAACCGTTACGCCGATAATTCCTGCAACAACAACTGAACTTATGCCAACGAGTAAAGACACTTGAGCTCCATAGAATAACCGTGTAAGAATATCTCGTCCAAGGTGGTCGGTACCGAGAATATAAGTCATCGTCCCGCCTTCAAGCCACACCGGTGGTTGGAGCCGATCGACGGCATTCACAGCGTCTGGTGCGTGTGGAGATAGGAGGGGGGCGAGTATCGCAATGAGCGTGATGATTAGGAGCGTGAACACGCCAACGGTACCGGTTTTACTTTTAAAGAGAAGGAATCGCCATCGTTTAAATGATTTTGAAAATCCGCTTGTCGGTTTTTTATCTATTTGGTTTGTTGCTTCTGATGTTTGCATTCGTGGACACCTCCTTCATGTCTAGTCATATTTCACACGTGGATCAAACAGTCGATAAAGAATATCTGCTACTAAGTTCATGAGAATAACAATGAGTGCAATAATGAATACACTCGCTTGGACGATCGCCATGTCACGCGTGTTGACAGCTTGGATAATGAGTTGTCCGATGCCTGGCCAAGCAAATACTGTTTCAGTAATGAGCGTACCTCCTACAAGCGTAGACGTTTGTAAAAACGTGATCGTAATGACAGGAATAAGCGTATTTTTAAACGCATGTTTGAAAATAACGACTCGGTTTTTCAGGCCTTTGCTTTTGGCAGTTCGAATATAGTCTTGGTTTAGCGTGTCTAACATGCTCGAACGAATAAGGCGAGTCATCTCTGCGAATATTCCGGTTCCGAGCGTGATCGCAGGCAAGATCAAATGGCTCATTGAATCCCGACCTGACACTGGCAACACACCGAGAGTGACGGAAAAGAAAAGAATGAGCATAATGCCTAGCCAGAAGTTTGGCATCGCTTTACCGAGTGCAGCAATTCCTGTTGCAACAAGGTCAATTGGGGAGTTTTTGACGGTAGCAGACCAAACACCGAGCGGGATGGCAATGATGATGGCAAAAGCGATGGCTGCGAGTGCGAGCTCGAATGTTGCGGGAAGTCGCTCAAGAACGATGCTCATGCATCGCCACCGTAGTGGTAAGACGTCCCGAAGTCTCCTTGTAACATGCCCCACACGTAGTTTCCGTACTGAACGATAAACGGTTGATCCAGCCTAATGCTTCTCGGAGTACTTGTCGATCTTCTTCAGTTGCATCTTCTGGTAGCATCAACGAAACTGGATCTCCAGCTACATAGACGAGAAAGAATACAATGAAAGAGATGATGAACAGAACAGGAATGATCTGCAGGATCCTCCAAAATAAATACCGTGTCATCGGCTTCACCTCTTTTAGTATGTAGTAAATGAAGCACAAGGGAATACACACACCCTTGTGCTCTTCTTCGGTCAGGCAATTTTAGTTTCGTGTAATCGTATCTACGTAGAACATCTCATCAAACGTTGGCGTGTAATTTAATCGATCGTTCACACCAACGTTTATGGACTCTTGATGAAGGTAAATGTCAGGGCGTTCTTCAGCAATGATTTCTTGCACACGCTGATGTTGCTCTGCTCGTTCATCTAAGTCCATGTTCTGTCTTGCAGCGTCAAGTAGCTCGTCCACTTCGGCATTCACATAATCATGTTCTCCTTCAGACTCGGTGGAGTAGTAGCGATCAAGTGCGTTATCGGCATCTGCCATTGAGTTTCCAAAGCCAATCATGAAACTGTCTTCGTGTGAACCGCTCTGTCTTAAATCAACGAAGTTGCTCCATTCCATAAATTCTAAGTTCACGTTCACATTAATCGCTGCAAGCATTCCAGCGACAAGTTCTGCGACTTCAGTGTCTTGGAGGTAGCGTCCTCTTGGAGAATGAAGAGTCATATCAAACCCTTCTTCATAACCTGCTTCGGCCATGAGTTCTAGTGCTCGGTCGATGTCATACACATTCGTTTCGTAAAGGTCCTCATTGGCCCCATTATTTCCTGGTGTCACCCGCGTTCTCGTAGCGGTTCCAGCATCCATTAAAATGCTTTCAATAATGGCTTCGTTATCAATCGCAAGGTCAATGGCTTCTCTGACAAGCGGGTCAGAAGTTGGGTACCCTTCTGTATTTCGAAGCATGAGCATGAGCACTCGGTTGGAAGATTCTGACATTAAAGACACGCCGTCTGCATCTTCGATTCTTTCCCATTCACTAGGGGGTACGTTTACCGCAATATCAACGCCACCCGTTAAAAGTTCAGCGACACGCGTTGAATTTTCTGGAATAATTCGGAATGTCAACGTATCCCACTCTTCGTTTTGGCCATTCCAATAATCCTCGTAAGCTTCAAACACGACGCGGTCGTCACGAGCCCACTCCACAAATTGAAATTCCCCGGTCCCTATCGGGTTTTCTAAGAAATGATCCCAACCATTTTCTTCGATATATTCACTTGGCAATATGCCAGAGCCAATTCTCGAAAGTCGATTAAGTAAAATCGGCTCGGGCTCAGCCGTAATGATGTTGAAGTTTAACTCATCAATAACTTCAACTTCTTCAATGACGTTATAAAGAGAATGTTCTTGGAGAGACTCATCGGTTGCCACTCGCTCCAATGTGTATTTCACATCCTCTGATGTTAGGGGATCGCCGTTGTGAAAAGTAACCCCTTCACGCAAAGTGAAAGACCACGTATAATCATCAACAAGTTCGTAATCTTCTGCTAATTTAGGGATGAATTCTTCATTCTCATGATCATTTTGAACGAGGTAGTCAAACATGTTTACGTGAACAGCCTCAGTAGAAGTGTTGTTATGGTCATGAATGTCAAACGTGACAATGTCTGTACCAAGTGCGATCGTTAAGTCACGACTATCTTCATCCACATCCATTTCAATATCTTCATCAATCTCACTTGAAGCGGCTTCATCTCCATCCCCACCATTACCACATGCAGCCATACTTAAAAGTGCAACAGGAGCAAACGCAATCATCCATGCATGTTTTTTCAATGTAATCCCCCCTAATAATTGTAAGAAAATCATAGAGCATTGGTATTCACTAATAGCAGTGGGTTCTTTCGTCTCTGTAGTAATGAATGATGATTCTGTTCCCCATGAGAAACACCGATTTTCGTTTGAATTTGCTGAAAATTCTTGCCAATACCCCCTCTAGTAAATCAAGTCTATACACTTTATTACGATTGTGTAATACTATATTAAAGTTAAAATATTCATTTTGCAATATTATATTTAGAAAATTATAATATCGCAGTAAGAAAATCTTACATATGGAGTGATTTTACATGAAAGAGTATATTCATTCACAAATTGAATTGATGATTGAGCAGTTAGAAACACTTGTGAACATTGACAGCGGTTCCCATGACAAAGAAGGAATTGACCGTGTCGGTAATCTTTTACAAGACTGGTTTAGCGAACTAGGATACCGCACTGAAGTGTTCGCCGATGAGCAATATGGAGATAGTTTTTTGCTCTCCTATCCGGACGCAACACCTGACGTATTGCTACTTGCTCATATGGATACCGTGTTTGCGAAAGGGACGGTTGCTGCCCGGCCATTTGGCATTTCTGGAGACCGGGCCTATGGACCTGGGGTCATTGATATGAAAGGCAGCCATATTTCCATGTTGTATGCATTAAAAGCGTTACTCGAGCATGGGGGAGAACAGGCGGTTAAACATACACAAATTTTATTTACGAGTGACGAAGAAATTGGTGCGCCTTCCTCGAGAAATATTATTGAACGCGTCGCCGAAGGGAAGAAGGCTGTTCTTGTAATGGAGCCAGCTAGAAAGGATGGATCACTCGTTACATTTCGTCGCGGAGGAGGTCGCTTCGTATTAAATATCAAAGGAATCGCTGCGCATTCAGGCATCAATCCTGAAGAAGGAAGCAGTGCAATTGAAGCATTGGCGAGAAAAACGACAGAGCTTCATGCACTTTCTGACCATGAGAACGGTGTGAGTGTGAACGTCGGGATCATTTCAGGTGGAACGACAGTCAATACAGTTGCTGAGCATGCCCATGCAGAAATTGATTTACGAATTTCGAGCGCCGAGCAAGGTCCAGTACTTACGGATCAAATAACAGCCATATGTAACAAAGAGTCTTTAGATGGAACGAAAGCGACGGTTACAGGTGGGATTGGCAGACCACCGATGGAGCGTAACGAACAAACCGTTCAATTGTTAGCGCTCATCCAACAAGCGGGTGAAGAGATCGGATTACACGTAACCGAGGTAGGCACAGGCGGAAGTTCTGATGCTTCGTTTACAAGTGCAATGGGGATCCCGACAATTGATGGTATGGGGCCTGTTGGTGGAGGGCTCATAGTAGCGAAGAGTATTTAGAGCTACCTACCTTGCCCGAACGAACGCACTTACTCGCTGAAGTGCTGCTGTGGTTGGCGAAATAATAAAAAGACCATAGTACTGGTCGATCACCTTGCTCAGTGCCCAGCATCGGTGATCGGGAGGTGCTTAAAAGCAAATTGGAAGACGTATACGAGTAATTTTGCTTGAAAAATTATCTAACAACGATTCGATGATGAAATCATGTACACTCGCAACGCCATATGTTCCCCGAATCCTTGTATAGAGCAGACTCGTTAGCTGCGGTTAACGAGGAACTTATAAAGTGATAAGTTTACGAACCTTTAAACTTCGAACGGATGAATCTGGTTCCAAAGATCATCAATTGGAACCAGATTCACTCAGATATGACTGTTTTGCCTCGTTCTGGTTCCAATCGATGGCCATCTCCTTCCAAACATCTGTTTATGGAATCAGAATCATCACGTTAGGGCAAGTGAACGACAATTTAGTTCCAAAGCGGTGTATATGTTTGTCCTCGCATTCCCGTGACGATTGAGTCGAACCTCCTTCACTTCTCGGTACAAAAACTATTGGAGTGATTTAGCTACGAGACAGGGATATGAAGCCCCCCCTGTCATAAAGGTCAAATCATATGAAATCATGATATATTTTCTACATCTTGCCAGTCAATGAATGACTTTATTTCATCCTTTATAGCTTAATTCCCAGTGAACTAGGAAGTTTGAATCACCGATAATAGCAATTATTGTCGAAAATAATAGAATTATCAACATATTTAAATGATTTCCTTCCTTCTTGTCATTTTATCTGCTACTCTACCAATGACAATTGTCTTAGGGGTTGATTTTTTGCACCAAGAAGATTTCTTTAACATCTTACACGCTTGATATCAGTGCATATTAATTGAGGATAAGGAGGGAGCGGAAGCTTATAGAACCGAAGCTGAGCCAAGGATCCAATTAACTAACAGCAAACCTCTTAAAACATATTTTAACCTTGTTCAATTTCGTCATAAAGTCATGACACGAGAAGTTTTAAACGAGCCTGTACAACCGAAGACTTTTATTGAAGACGCAATTCGGGAGTCTGATACAGCCATTCAGTATTTGGGTTACTATGTCAAAGGCTTCTCGGATTTTAGTAACGAGAGATATTCACAGGCACTTGAAAGTTTCATTCAAGCGGAGCGGTTGCTCTCCAATATTAATCCGCTAGAACAAGCCGATTTTTACCTCAGAACAAGTGCTTGTTACTATCGGTTGAGTCAATACCCTTTGGCATTGGCATATGCAAAAGAAGCCCAGCGGATATTTAAGCCGAGCAAGAAGCATTATCGGCAGACTGTGAACACGATGGTTCTTATTAGTGGCATCAAGCAAGACACATTCACATTTGACCTACCTAATAAATATTTTGATGACTGCTTGATGCATGCTGCTGATGATTCGTATACTGAATCGATTGTATTTCGAGCAAAAGGTCTTTATTTTATGAAGCAGGAAAAGTTGCACATTAGTAAACGGGCATTCGAAAATGCGTTAAAATTGCAAATCAATCATCGCGGCACATTGTCGATCAAAACAGAGTGTGATTTGGCATATGTTTGCTTTAAATTGGATTTTCACACTGAAGGAATTCATTATTTAAACAACGCGAGACATCAGGCTGAACAAGCTGGCCTGATCGAACAGATCTCTCGATGTATGTTTATGGAAGGTTTTTTTCACCCAAATGGACTCAATCAAGAACAGGTTGATCAGTCATTGGAAATGTTGTCTAGCCATGGACTTCATTATGATCTCGGTGAGCTAGTAAGGGAGGTGAGACTGCACTACGTTAATGATGAAGACTTTCATACCGCTCACAAGTACTCTTCAATGTTACTGGAAACGATATCTGATCAACAAAAAGAAGGAATTTTAACCTAAAAAAAGGAGATTTTATCAATGAAAAAAATGATTGCGTCTGTGCTTGTTTTGCTGCTTGCTGTGTCCCCTACTGGCATCATTCTTGCCGACGAGGAGTCCGATGGACGAGTAGATATTGAGAAGCATGATGATTCATCAACGGATGGTCGGGTAGATATTGAGAAGCATGACGATTCATCAACGGATGGCCGAGTAGATATCGAGAAGCATGATGATTCATCAACGGACGGACGGGTAGATATCGAAGAAAACAATGATGCATTTT
>NZ_BAWZ01000059.1:0-13533 GCF_000698105.1 Geomicrobium sp. JCM 19037
TGCAGTCCAGACTACAAGTGCAACATCGGTGGTCAAAAGACGCCCGCCGTGTTTTCTATGCACTCCAGAGCACAAGTGCAACATCGGCGGTCAAAGTACGCCCCCGTGTTTTCTAGGCACTCCAAACTTCAAGGGTGACGTTAGCTCACTCTTCTGTCGACTAGTTGGAGATGTTCCAAATGTCACAAACGCTGATTTAAGTGACAGTTCAGGAAGCGAAATGGACGGTTTAGGACGGCAAATGCCTCATAAAGACTCCAAACGGTCACAAATAGTAGCGTAAGTGACAATTGGGGCCGCCCTCGAGCCCATCCAGTCGAAAGTCAAGTGTATAGGAGAGTGCAAGGCCAGTGGCGCAAATTGTCACAAATACTGGTATAAGCGACATTTCAGGCAGAAATACCGGCGTTTGGAGCAGTCAAATGTCACAAAAAAGTACCAACGGGTCACAAAAAGTCGTTTCTGTGACAATCTGAGTGGATATGAGCCGGATTGCTGGCACGAATGGTCACATAAATGAATCACAGAGAGCGCCCCCCTGTTCTCGACGCGGTCCGCGGTTCACGCACGTTTCTTCCCAAGTAATTTTATTTCTGATATTTATCGCAAAGAGCTTCTTGTTTCCTCCGACGAGGGGAAGGAACGGGTGTTGTGCAATCTCAACCATCAGCCCAGTGAGTTTCCTTACTTCACATGTAGAAAGCAAAAATGTCTTGCTTTTTCTTTTGTTTTTATATATAAATATTTATATATAAACTTATATAAAGAGGAGCGGTTTTCATGTGGACTTCGGCTTTTAAGGTGTTATTTACGAACCGATTACTCACATTATTTGCGGATGCTTTGTTATTTTTTGCACTATTAAAAGAAGTGGAACAACGTGTGAGTGACCCGACGCTGTTCGTGTGGTTTTATGTGGCGTATTACGTGCCTGTCTTGTTTTTATCGTTACCGATTGGTGCTTGGATGGAGTCAAAACAACTCAAGCGAGTCATCCGATTTTCAAACGTGGCCAGGGCTGTTTGTTTGTTGCTTATCGTATTCCTATTACCGATACTTCCGCTCCTCTATGTGCTCATCTTTTTAGCGGTGCTGAGCGTATTGGATTTGTTTTTCTTACCGGCCAGCCAATCATTTTTGCCTAGAATCGTTCCCGAACAGCATCGCCCTCGAGCGAATTCATGGTTTCAAATGGCGATTACAACTGTTCGAATTATTGCACAAGTGTTTGCGGGCATATCCATTATGCTCAATGTACCTGTCACCTATCTGCTAGTCGTGGCGATGATCTGCTTAGCTGTGGCGGGGGGATAGCTACAAAATTACCAGCTGTTCGTAATGTTGAATCGTGTCGTGAAGCACTTCGTTTGCAAATTGTTGCCGGTTTTCGTTATATGCTCTCCCACACTAAACTTAGGTGGCTATTTGCTTTCGTATCCGTAGGTATGTTTGTTGCGATGTCATTTGAGCTTGTAATTATACACTTTCTCACTGAAACCGTTCGGGTTGGGGTTGAGAACATCGCTTGGGTGAGTGTGAGCAACATCATTGGCATCACCGCCGGCGCTTGGTTGGCACCTAACTGATGTTGCGTCTGGATCGGAAATGGCTGCTCTTTCCACCGTTTTTATTTTTGGTCATGACGTTCGTTGTGTTACTGTTCGTGACGACGCTACCCGTTCTTCTCCCGTTTTTTATTATGCAAGGTTTGCCATCGGCGTGTTTCAAGTGACCGCTGTTACACTCATCCAAGAGTGGACAGACCGTAAATACTACTCCCGAGTGTTTGCGTTGTACTTTTTGGCGACGAGTGGGATGATGTTACCAAGTGTTTTTGTGAGCGGATTTTTATTATCGGTGAGCTCATTCCAAGTGACGGTCACGATTATGGGTTCAATTCTATCCGTAGCAGGAATTCTAGGGGTTTGCTTATTTCCGAGCATTGGTAAATCTAACAACAGGAAGGAGAACGCTTCATGAGTCTAAAACACGGTTTACTCGGACTATTATCGACGTGGGAAGCAAGTGGTTATGATATAAAACAAGAGTTTGACGGGTTTGTAAGCGTATTTTGGCACTCGAACCTGTCGCAAATTTATCCTGAACTCGCCAAGCTTGAAACGAACGGATGGATTCAAAGTAGACTCGTTCCACAAGTCGGTAAGCCCGACAAAAAATTGTATCAAATTACAGCGGCTGGAAAAGAAGAGCTAGTGACTTGGTTAAGCCAACCACCTGAGCTTCCAAAACGAAAAGACACGTTTCTTATGCAAACGTTTTTTAGCGATCAATTATCAACCGATGAAGCACTTTTTCAACTGCAAACATTTGGGCGGAAACAACGCGAAAAGATTGACGAGATGGAGAAGTTTCTAAACGATACACTACAAAGTATTCGCACCCGTCAAGCAATTAAAAAACGAATTGTTGTCGCCGCAAGTGTGTATACACATGCAATCGAGCAAGAAAAGCTGTACTTAGCGTGGGTCAAAAATATGATGGTGGCGTTAGAGAAAGCCCGAAGTATTTGGGATGATGACGAAGAGGAGCTTACGTTTGAAGAGTTTGACCGATTGTTTTTGAAATAGAAGAAGACGTAAACAGATGACCGGGAAACCGGTTTTTCAAAAAGGTACAGACAATTTGCTATAATGGCATAAAGGTGGGTGTTGAGATGAAAGTGATCACACTATGTGGATCGACGAAATTTAAAGAGCAATTCGAACAAGCGGAGCGAGCGTTAACACTTGAAGGACATGCGGTCATTAGTGTTGGTTTTTTTGAGCAGTCTGAAGGCATTGAAATTACCGACGAGCAAGTACAAATGTTTGGACAAATTCATTTTAAAAAGATTGATTTGGCAGATGAGATTTTTGTCATCGATCCAGGGGGATACATCGGAGAAGCGACACGTAAAGAAATTGACTATGCACACAGCTATGAAAAAGCCGTTCAATATTACTCAGAAAGTGGGATGATGATGATTCGTAGGCTAACTCAAGCTGATCATGAAGAATGCTTTGCTCTATTGAAAACAAGAGCAGCAGAAAATTTATTCATTATTGGTGATATTGAAGCGTTTGGATATGAACAGGGTTTTCAAAGGTTATGGGGAGAGTGGGATGAGCGAGGCGAGCTTATTGCGGTTCTTCTTAAATACCGGCAAAACTACATCCCTTTTGCCGTCGCACCGTTTGATGCGCTAGCCTTTTCAGAAATTATGCTCAAAGATTCTGAGTTTCATATGATGAGTGGGCTGAAAGAAACGACTGAGAAGATCGAGCCGTATCTCGGTGCATATAAACGAAAACGAGAAACGTATTATGCGAAGTGTACAACCGTTAAGAATGATTTCCGTGACGTGTCTGTAGTAGAGCGAGCGACAGAGGCTGATGCCGAGCCGATCGTGAATCTGTTAAACAGCATTCCAGAATTTGACCAATCGGTTGACGTGACCGCTAGTGACAAACGAAAAGGGATGGAAGATGGTGTATCACGCTCAGTATACGTACAAGTTGGCGGACGAATCGTCTCGACAGCTTCAACAGCTGCAGAAAATACCGTCTCAGCCATGATCATTGCAGTCGGCACACATGCAGATTATAAGCGAAAAGGGTATGCCTCCCAGTGCATGCAAGCCCTTTGCCAAGAGCTAATCTCAGAAGGAAAAGAGCTTTGCTTATTTTATGACAACCCCGAAGCGGGGAACATTTACAAGCGTATCGGATTTGAAGATATCGGTTTTTGGATGATGTATACATATGAATGAGTATCGCGTGAGTGTTCAAGAATTGAGAGGTAGCTCGTTGGATATTGGAAAGGCACAGGGGCAGCACAAAGCTGTACAATTAAGTTCACATTTATTAAAGAAGCAAGACAATTTCTCCAACGCATTTCGCACTTTTCAACGTTTTGCTCCCCATCTAATCCGTGAGCTAGAAGGTATTTCAAGCGAGAAAGGTATATCTGTAGAAGAGGCTTTTTCAATGTATTCAGGGTATGGAAGGTTTGATTTTCCGGCAATGGGGTGTTCGACACACTTTACCAATAACGGGGCCGTTCGCAATTATGATTTCTCCCCGCAGCTGTATGATAAGCGTTTGGTTTGTTCAGCGCCAACGAAAGCGTATGCAAGCGTTGGTACTTCTCTCCATCTTATTGGTCGGCACGAAGGGGTTAATGAAAAAGGGCTATGGATTTTCTTTGCACTTTGTAAACAAAACAGACGCTCAAGGGTTTTTAGCGACAATGATTGTTCGGATCGTACTTGATACATGTATGAATGTTACTGAAGCAGTCGCTTGTATAGAGCAGCTTCCTCATGCGTGGTGTTATAATTTTGCTATTCGTGATGAGGCAGGGGAAAGAGCGATACTTGAAGCGTCGCCAGAAAAGGTATATGTGAGGTCGGATGATCGATGTACAAATCATTTTCATACAATGACCCAAAAGAATCGTACAATTCTCGGTTCGAGTATACAGCGTTATAACGCAATGGATCAGCTAGAGCATCTATCATTGAAACAGGTGATGAAGAGCTTTATTGAAGAAGAATCTCCGTGGTTTTCAAAAGAATATGATGAATATTTTGGTACACTTCATACATTTGCCTACGATTTTGAACAGAAAAATATCTACTTCTCCATTCCTGGAGAAAAGACTCCGTTCCAATTGAATTGGCCTACTTGGGTTCAAGGGGAGAGGCTTACGATAAGTGAGTTAATCGGAGAGTTACCAGGGTTTCGTGAAAGCCGGGGAAAGTAATGGTTTCAACAATAAAGATATTCAGTAGCGCTACTGCCTGAATTGTATCGTGTCGTAATCTAGAAAAGTATTAGTAAAATACTTGAACATCTACCATAGATTGTACTATGGTAGATGTTCATTTTCAGCAAAGAAGCCCTACATGCCGAGATGTTTGGCAATGATGGTTTTCATAATTTCATTCGTTCCGGCATAGATGCTAGCGACAGGGACGTCCCGGTAGCGCCTAGCAATTTCATATTCTTCCATATAGCCGTACCCTCCGTGCAGTTGCATGCACTCCCCGGCAACTTTCTTCGCAAGGTCTGTCGTCCACCATTTGGCCATCGACACTTCGTTCACGATGTCTTCCCCGTCGATATGCTTAACGATGAGTTGATCCACAAATGTCCGACCGATCTGAATCTCAGTAGCTAGTTCTGCCAGTTTAAACTGGGTGTTTTGGAACGAGCTGACCGGTTTACCAAACGCGTGACGTTGTTTCACATAATCTAAGGTGAGTTCCAACATCCGCTCACAAGACGCCATCGCACTAATTGCAACAGTGAGACGTTCCTGCTGCAGCTTGTCCATGAGATAGTAGAACCCTTTTCCTTCTTCACCAAGTAGGTGAGCCGCAGGAACTTCGCAATCTTCGAAAAGCAGCTCAGACGTACCACCGGTATGCTGTCCGACTTTTTCTAGTTTTTTGCCTTTTTTGAACCCAGGGACAGGTTGTTCAGTAGCATCAACGATGATCAGACTTAATCCGTGATGGGCTTTTTTTGCGTTCGGATCGGTTTTGCAGACGACAACAACGAAGTTAGAGAGACTGCCATTTGTAATAAAAATCTTCTCTCCATTTAACACGTACGTGTCACCGGTCTTGACTGCGGTCGTAGTAATGGCTGACAAATCTGAGCCTGTACCGGGTTCGGTCATGGCAACCGACGATATGAGTTCTCCGGTTGTTGCTTTTGTTAACCATTTTTGCTTCTGCTCTTCTGTCCCAAAGGCTTCAATATACGGCATGACAATGTCATTGTGGACGCCGGGACCCATGAGGCCTGTACCCACTCGCTCGAGCTCTTCCCCAAGGATCGCAGAGTAGCCGAAGTCAGCTTCGATGCCGCCGTATGATTCGTCTGCCCACGGGCAAAGGTACCCTAATTCGCCGAGGTCTTTCCAAAAGGAAAGCGGAACTTCTTTTTCTCGTTCCCATGAATCAAAGTAAGGTCGAACGTTTTTGTCTAAATATGAGCGGAGTGACTTTTGAAATAATTCATGACTTTCAGTAAAAAACGGGCGTGTCATCTTCATCTCCCCAATCATTCGTGATGTATTCACTGTATTTATTATACAATAGAGTGAGTATAGAGAAAGGAGTGAAGACCAATCGATAGCATTATTTTTGACCTAGATGGAACGCTTTGGGATTCGAGTGAGACCGTTTTAAAAACGTACAATCAAGCCATTAGTGCCCACCCAAAACTTGATCAGCCCATAACAGTAGAACAATTAGGGAGCACGATGGGCTTGCAAGCGAAAGAAATTGGAGAAAAGCTCTTTCCACAGTTAGACGAACAAGAACGAATGCAATTACTCGGTGAAGTTGAACGTAAAGAAAACGAACAACTTCTTCTGGAAGGAGGCAGATTGTACCCACAACTGGAAGAAGTGTTGGCTGAACTGTCCTCCTCCTATGCGCTCTACATCGTTAGTAATTGCCAAGAAGGGTACATTGAAGCTTTTTATGCGTACCATCAACTCGGGAAGTACTTTAAAGACTTTGAAAACCCAGGGCGCACCGGGCTATCAAAAGGTGAGAACATTACGCTTGTCATGGAGAGAAATCAGCTTCACTCCCCAGTGTACGTCGGCGACACAGTCGGGGATCAGAAAGCGGCTCAGCTAGCAGGAATTCCGTTTATTTATGCTGAATATGGCTTCGGTGAGGCGGATCATTTTGATCAGAAAATCAAACATCTAGCCGAGTTGCCAAGTGCCATAAAACAAATAGAGAAGTCGTAAACGACTAAAACCCGGATGGCCGTTGATAGGACATCCGGGTTTTTATGGTGGATCGAGAAGGTGAGGCGGCGACCTTCGCCACTCTACTTTTAATTGGTGAATTATAGGAGGATGGTGATCTAGATCACGCCCAAAATGATCTAGATTACGTTAAAATGCTGATATTTTCCAGTAACTGGGCGATCTAGACCATTTTTCACTGTTTTCAGCACCAGCGGTGCTGACGGCCGTTCGTTTTTGGGGGTTTTTAGGAGAAGGGTGATCTAGATCACCCTAGAACTCCACACTTTATCTCATACTCGGCGAACTATGACCGTTCGTTACTTCACAACCCTGTTTAGTCATATCAACCTTAAGAGCTAGCAACCATCGGCACCGGAGGTGTCGAAGATAAACCGAACGGCATGTCGTTCGGTTTTGTGACGGGTAGAATTTCTTACACGAAGCGTATGGAACGGACGGTTAATGCAGCGACAACCGCAAGAACTAGCGCATTTTTCTCGTGTAACATCATCTCCTAATGAAAAACCCGCTGCATGAGCAGCGGGTTACATGGAGTAAAGTTCGAGTTCCACTTCGATGCGGAATTTGAGTTTTTCGAGGCACTCTTCGGGGGTGTCGCCGAAAACCCGATTGCCGTTTACGACGGCAAAGGGGCGTACTGCACAAAGTCCGCATTGGGAGAGGCATTCGTTCGTGACGACATCGACTTCGGGGTACTTGTCTTCTAATATGGCTTCAACGTCTATATTCGTCATCGAACTGCTCTGGCAGAGCTCGACGATAATAATTCCCATCAGATCACCTACTTTGTTGTGCGTTTAGGGGGATAGAGGTGGACGACTCGGATCATAACGAACAAAATGTAGACGATGCTTATCACGATCCAAACGGTTTGCAACCAATCAACGGTCGTTAGAATCATAATGCTCAAACCAATGACTGGAATGATGGAAGCAAAGGCAGAGATTTTGTACAACATAAAAAAGCCCATTTTCCGCTTTACAATTCGAGCGTACATCATCAAAAACAGTGTAATGAATACGAGTGGTGTAAGAATGGTGAGTACGAAAAACGGATAATACAAAAATGTGAAATACACAAAAAAGATCGGCAAGGCGAGTTCCGCAGCCATATTCTCGCCGGACAGCACCATCTGAAGTCCAAGCGGAATGCTCACGATAAACAAAATAAAACAAAGAAATACAATGGGCAATCCAAAACCTTCCCGATTGAGCGTAAAGACCGCTTGCTTTTCGGGGAGTCGGATACTTAGTCGCAGAAATTCAAGGATTGTTTTCATAAAGGCTCGCCTTTCTGAGCAGTGATTATACGTTTAGTATACTAAATGCACGAAAGGGGATGCCATAAAAAGAAACCCTCCAAGCTAGAGGATTTCCCATTGTGTTCCTTGGATTGTCACATTTGTGTCGTTTGTAAATGTGTTAAACCCGGTTGCGCCTTCGCTCGGGAAGATGCGACTTGTGAATACGGCTTCGCCACCGTTGACGAAAATTTCTACGGAGGAGTGGTCCATGAATACGTGAAGGGTATGGCAATGTTCAGTAAGGTTGAGTGCGGGTGGTGCCTTCACTCGTTGCAGGTATTTCGCCTGAAAGGTCCGGTCGAGTGTGAGCTGTTTCGTTGCCATCTCATAGGTGAGTACCGTTTGCTCGGACTCGCTCGTTCTCATGTTGATTCCGTACGTACTTGACGTCTCTCCTGGTGTGAAAGTGACGTATGCTTCGTAAACATGACCAAATGTCCTCGTTGTTGTATCTGAGAAATGCGTAGAAGCTCCCCGTTGTGTCTTCAGTTCGGCAACGGGGTTTTGTAAGAGACGTTCACCTGAAATCGTTAGTTCACGAGGATGGTGAGGCAATGTGCCCATTCGTCTCGCTCAGTCGGCACGGAACGGTCAGGCAGCCCCATCCATCCGATGAGAATTCGTCGGCCGTCTGGACAGGTTGTCGTTTGCGGCGCATAAAAGTCAAACCCGTGATCAAGCTCTCTAAAAGGGCCGTGGCTCATCGAGCCGTCAGAAACGTTTAGCTTTGAGCCGAGAATGTATCCGCTTTGGAAAATGTTTCGATAAGCATCGCCCTTTGCCTCTAATCCTTGGGGGCAAAAGAGCAATACACCGTGACCGTCGAGTTCAAAGTAATCGGGACATTCCCACATGTACCCAAAGTTATCGAGGGATGTATTTATTTCTCCGACGAGTGTCCAATCTAAGAGATCAGTAGATGAGTACAGCAATGCGCACCCGGTGATGTCTTCACGTTGTGCACCGATCACAAAGTAATACTGATCATTTTCTTGCCATACTTTTGGGTCGCGCACGTGTTCAGTGTAGCCTGGCGGCGAACTTCGACAACGGGCGAAGGGTGTTTTTCGATGCTGCCATCTGCCTTCATAATCGCAAGACACTGGTTCGGTGTTCGCTCCCAATTGGAATCTCTCTCGTTTCCTGTGTATAACAAGTACAATTGCTCATCAACAACAATGCCACTACCTGAATACGCACCATGACTTTCAAACGATTCTTCTGGTT
Organism: Geomicrobium sp. JCM 19037; assembly: GCF_000698105.1. Classification (NCBI taxonomy): domain Bacteria; kingdom Bacillati; phylum Bacillota; class Bacilli; order Caryophanales; genus Geomicrobium; species Geomicrobium sp. JCM 19037. The sequence goes on from NZ_BAWZ01000059.1 coordinate 9,329, forward strand.
CAATGGCAACCCCCTGACCTTGCCACAAAACGAGGTTTGTTGATGTTGTATGATACCAATGTTTAAGCCCATGAACAGCTCCGTATGGAAACCATTGGTAAAAGAGATGATACTGCCCGTTATAAAAGCAGAAGCCGTTTGGATCATTGAGCAAGCCCGTTGGCGGCTGAATATGATAGTGTTGCCGCCAAGGAGCGTGATCTACGACGTGCAAAAGTCGGGATTCTTCAGTTTTTGACATGGCAGAATACGGTCGGTAACGTTCCTCTTTCGTCCACTCCATCTGATCACCTCATTATGCTTCTTCGATTTGTTTCTTTTCTTTATCTGAATAACCAAATAGCCACGTGAGCACAAATGCAACCGCGATGGCGATGCCGTTTGCAGCGAGGTAGAGAAGAATCTGTCCATCGAGATATAACAGCGTACCTGGGATGACGGTAATGGCCATACCTGTCCCCGCTAAACCGACGAGTGAAGCGAAGAAACCACCCGCTGCTCCACCAACGAGACCCATAATAAATGGCTTTCCGTAACGAAGATTCACACCGAATATCGCAGGTTCGGTAATGCCAAGAAAGGCTGAGAATGATGAAGGAAGAGCGAGAGCCTTCAGCTTCTTTTCTCGGGTTTTCAGGCCAACAGCTAGTGCTGCAGCCCCTTGTGCGGCAATGGCTGTCGTAATGATTGCGTTAAATGGATTTGCCCCAAGCTGATTCAAGAGCTGTACTTCTAGAAAGTTAAAAATGTGGTGCACACCGGTAATGACAATCAGCTGGTGGAAGAAACCGATCACGAGACCGCTAATGCCAAATGGAATGTCAAGAAGGTACAATACCGCACTCATCACCGCGGATTCAAGCGCACTAAATACGGGACCAATCGCAAACAGAGCAAGGACGATCATAATAAACAATGTTAAGAAAGGAGTAACAATGAGATCCAACGACTCGGGTACTCGTTTCCGAATTGCCTTTTCCAGCTTCGCGCCTAAGAAACCGGCGATAAATGCTGGAAGAACGGAAGCTTGATAGCCCGATACTTCTAAAAATCCAAAGAAAACGATCGGGTCAGCCACGCCTTCTGCAACCGCCCATGCATTTGGCAGCGCAGGGTTAACGAGCATGAGCCCAAGAACAATCCCAATGACTGGGCTGCCTCCGAAAACACGAAACGCGGACCAAGCGATAAGTGCGGGTAGGAAAGCAAAGGCGGTATCGGTAAGAACTTCAGTGAATAGCAAAAAGTTTTCTGGTATTGTCTCTGGCGTGAGACCGAACCAAGCGAGAATTTCTTCTTGCATGAACAGACCGCGAAGTCCCATAAACAGTCCCGTTGCAACGAGCACAGGAATAATGGGGACGAAAACATCTCCAAATGTTCGAATGAGTCGTTGAAACCAGTTTCCTTGCTGCTTCATCTCTTGCTTCTGATCATCGGTGCTCACTTCTGCAATGCCAAGCTTCTCGAACTGTGCGTAAATTTGGTTGACGGTCCCTGTCCCAAAGATGACTTGGTATTGCCCTGAATTGTAGTACGCCCCTTTCACCTTTTCAATGTCTTCAACGGTTTCTTGGTCAATCGCCTCTTGGTCATGTACCATCAGTCGAAGCCTCGTTGCGCAGTGAGCGACAGATTTGATGTTGTCTTTACCGCCAATCGCGTCGATGAGCTGTTCCGCAATCTTACGATTATTTGCCAATTTTGACCCTCCCTATTAAGAACCTTGATAATGAACGATCATGTCTTCTCCAGCGCGAACGTCTACGTTTTCTTCTGTAATCGTCAACGCTTCATGGTCGGCGCCTTCGGTAATGATAATTGGGGTAATGAGACTTTCTGCGTTTGCTTTTACATGTTCCACATTGAAGGTGATTAGCGAATCACCGACGTTCACTTTTTGCCCCGCTTCTACATGACTTTCAAATCCTTGACCATCTAACTGCACGGTTTCTAACCCGATGTGAATCAAAATGCCAAGGCCTGTTTCTGAAATGATACCGATGGCGTGTTTCGTTGGGAAAACTTGTTCAACCTTGCCATTTACCGGTGAGAGGACTTGCCCGTTCTCTGGCATGATTGCAATGCCTTCTCCCATCATTCGTTTGGAAAAAGTCGGATCTGGAACGTCATCAAGACTCACTGTCTTTCCTTGAATGGGTGCATAGATTTGCTCTTCACGTCGTTGTTTTCCAAATAATTTTTTTAGCATGTACATCACTCACTTTCATCGTTTTTGTTGTGGGAAGATCGCAAGATTAGCGACGTTGCCAACAGCTCGTGGCGGTTTTCAATCGGCTGTTCATTAATTTGCGCAAGCAGTTTTTCCGATGCACGGACCCCGATATCAAACACAGCTGATGGACAACACTTAGCGGTGGGGCGGTAATGTTCGCCCATTCGTAGTCATCAAAGCCAATGACGGCAACTTCACGTGGAATGTGGATGTTTTGTTCCTTTAAATAAGTAATTGCCCCGATGCACATGAGGTTGTTTGCCACAAACAATGCTGTAATCTGTTCGGTTTCAAACAGATGTTTGCACGCATTGTACCCTCCCTGAACGTGTGAATCACCACTTTTAACGAGGGCAGTATTGTAAGGAAGTTTCGCCTCTTGAAGTGCTCGTTTATATCCGGAAGTTCGTTCGACTGTCGTGCTCAATTGATTCAGCCCAGTAATCATACCGATGTGCTTATGGCCGGTTGATAGGAGTTCGGATACTGCTGAATAAGCTCCTTCTTCATTGGCAACGGTTACCGAAGGTTGGTCCATTCCTTTAGGAATTCGATCAATGAAGACGATGGGAACATCTTCAGGAAGGTACATCTGTATGTCTTTTACGTCCAGCGCACTTGTAGCGACAATTAATCCGCTCACTTGTTGGGAAGTAAACGCTTGCAGTTTTTGGATCTCAACGTCTACTCGCTCGTTCGTGTTGCCGACGAGCAGTTGGTACCCTGCTTTCTCTAACACGTCTTCAATCCCTTTCACAACAGATGTGAAAAAGTGATTGGCTAGGTCAGGTACGATGATGCCGATTGTGGATGTTTTTTGGCTGCGAAGGGTTTTCGCAGCATGGTTTGGAATATAACCTAAAGCTTTCATCGCCAGTTGAACACGTGTCGCGGTCGTTTCTGCTACATAACGTGTTCCGTTAATGACGTGGGAAACGGTCGCTGTAGAAACGTCAGCTTTCTGTGCAACATCACGGATGCTCGGTTTGTTCATGGAATCGCTTCCTTTAAGGAGGTTATGATGTACGTAATCGTTTACGTAATCGTTTACGTACATCATAACGGAACGTTCATAAATGTCAATCATTTTTTTATGGTTGCTTCGTCATAGGCGCCAACGCGCACACATAAGCAGTAAGAAGGAGGCGATGTGCATGACCGATGCTTGGCAACAATATGTTAATGACGTGCGGACGTGGTTGAATCAAATCCAATCGCATAGTGAAGCCGATTCCGCGCTGGAAAAGGAAGCAATGAATTTCAAAGCGGAGCTTAGAGATCTCGAGGAAAACGATGAGCATTACATCCAAAAACGTATGGAGGACATATACAACAACCTGCACGTGCGTGAAGATCGAAGATGTAAGCTTACGGGGAAACGCTAGGGGGCACAGGTAGGGATGCGGATGGTGTGTGTAAAGTTGAGCTGAAACGTCATTTCGATACAACGATTGATGGAAAAAGGAGTCGTAGTGCAACGCCAGTAGGGGTAACCTTTGAGCCTATCGATGAAAAAGGGCAAGCGTTAAATCTAGCTGAAGTAGCGATTGTGCAATCAGAAGTTGGGCCGTTTCTTAGAGCGCTTGCCCGGCAAGGGTTAACGGTCTCGGCTTTACACAATCATTGGATCAATATCGAGCCATTTATCATGTACGTGCACATTCAAGATGTGTCAGAACCGGTCAAATTTGCGGGGAAACTCCATGAAGCGTTCAAGTCATTAAACAGAATGCCCGTACAAAAGTGACAATCATGTAAGATAGACTAAAGAAAGATCGATGCCTCTCCTTACTTGGCGCACGTAAGCTGATCATTAAGGAGGGGCATACGATGAAAGGATGGTTTTTGCGAGCTTAAAGTATACTAGATAGTGTGAACTTTACATTTTCCTGATTTGGGCTATGGATTGTTGCTTTCCACTACAGGCTGATGCTTGCCGCGGAGGACCGGCCGAGCCTCCTCGGTCTAG
>NZ_BAWZ01000058.1:0-15758 GCF_000698105.1 Geomicrobium sp. JCM 19037
CCCCATACCCCCTCCTATGCTGATTTATCTTCTGTACCCCGTTTCGTTGGTGCAAATCAGCCCATAGAAACCGGGAATGCTCCCATTGATGAATCTATGGTGTGATTTTAGCCACATCAATTCAAAACCTGCCCAATGCATTAACCACCTGTTTGAGCTCCCTCATAAAAGCACGATGGGTTCGATTGGCAAGATTACCGACTTACCACAAAGATGTACTTAAATAAGAACAGTGCATGACGACAGTTTCTTGCCGTGCAAAAAGCAAATAGAGGGAGCATGAGGGGTTCTTCCCAAGATAATAAGAAGTTAGTGCCGAATGACTAAAAGAAACGTATTGCCGGTTGTATATGGCTTCAGGTGATCTTCAATGGGATCGGGAGAGTGACTAATAGGGGGAAGAGCGTGTGATATACAAAAATCTAGCCCTAGACCGTTAATTAACGGCCTAGGGCTAGATGATGTAAGTAAGGGGGTGTTATGCCCTTTATAGGAATGTACTACTCTACGCGATCAGTACTTGGTGATTGTGAAGTTCCACGGCTTTCTTTCTCTTCATATTCTTTTCGTGTTAAAACGTCTTCTACGTGCATGTTGAACTCAACTACTTCAAGACCTGTCATTTCATGGATGGCGTCACTTACGTTTGTCTTGACGGTATCGTAGATATTTGGAATGCTTTTGCCGTACTCGATGATGACTTCAATATCAAGTGCGACTTGCTTTTCTCCAACTTCTGCAGAGATGCCTTTAGAGATATTTTCAGTGCCGCCAAAGCGCTCTGTGAGACCTTGGAAAATACTCCCGCTCATGCCGAGAATACCTTCTGTTTGTCTCGTTGCGATGGCCGTCACTTTCTTTACGACTTCGTCGTCAAATGTCAATTTGAAGCGATCTACTTGCTCCATCTCCTCTTGACGTTCTTCTTCTGCTTTTACGCTTTCTTTCTTTGGTTCAGTTCTTTCTGCTTTAGCTGCTTGTGATTGTGCCATGTTTAACCTCTCCTTTATATAGAATGAAAATTATTAACGCCTTCTTTGGAAAAGCGCATTAATATACCCGGCAACATTAAGGTCGCCATCGACCCACTTTCCGAGTATGTAGCCGACAAATAGGAAGATAAACACTGTAATTGCGACAGATACGCTAGCATAGAAAAAGAGGACACTGAACAATATCGCCGCTAGAATACCAATAATTCTTCCACGATAACGAGCAAATACTTCTGTATTCTCCATATTCCCTCCCTCCTTATACTACGCGTTCCCGTTGTGTTTGGTCAGAATCGGGCTCTTTAACATTTACTTTAATATTGTCGACAGCAACTTCAAGAAATTGCTCTACGTCTTCTTTTACGGTTCTTTGTATGCGGTCCGCCATCTGTTGGACCGGTTCTTTACCGAAGACGGCATAGCTAATTTCTATATCAATCTTTTCTTCTTCACTATCAATGAACGACTTCACTTGCACGGTTCGAATGCCTTCAAAACTCTTGACGATTCTATAAATCGTCGAATCAATCGTTTGTTTTGAGATCGATAAAGTACCCGTCGGTGTTCGTACATCAAGATTGCCTCGAGATCGAGGAGAAGAAGACTCACCGGTTCGAAAGCTTGCTACAAACAGGATGAAGCTCACTAGAGCCATAAACGCCAGGATTCCGATGAGAACCCAAAACCATTGCTCTGAGTTAGGCCACATTTCAATTTGTAAAAAGATATCGTACACATTAAAAGCAAGCAAGACAAATGCTGTAATCAATAACAGTGTAAGAAAGCTGTTTAGCCCAATAATGAATTGGGTGAAACGATTCATGGCCTCACCTCCGTTGTTAGTTATATACCCAGCTTTATTTTGATTGAAACATCAAAAGTGTGACTTTTGTTTCATGTCGAGTTGAGGAGATGGCGAATTAAATTTGTAGTTTGTAAGAGAAAAATGTTACTCTTTTACTTGTGAGAAGCGATATTTTAGGAGGGCATGTCAAATGTCAAAAATCATAGTGACCGGTCACCGTAATCCAGATACTGATTCGATTACTTCTGCCATTGTTTATTCCTACTTTAAAAAGCAGCGTGGCATAGATGTTCTTCCGATACGATTGGGAGAAATGAATAAAGAAACGGAACATGCACTTTCCTATTTTAATGTGGATGCACCGGTACTTGTTGATGATAATATTGTAGAAAAAGCCGAAGAGCTGATTTTAGTTGACCATAACGAGCGTCAGCAAAGCATCGAACACATAGAGAAGTTTAAGATTACTGAAGTGATCGATCATCACCGAATTGCAAACTTCGAAACGATAGACCCGTTGTATTATCGAGCTGAGCCTGTCGGTTGTACAGCGACGATTCTTTTGAAACTTTTCAAAGAGTACAATGTAGAAGTGCCAAAACAAATGGCTGGCTTATGCTTAGTGCGATTATATCCGACTCTTTATTGTTCAAATCGCCTACATGCACTGACGAAGATATTCAAGCTGCAGAAGAACTAAGTAAGATTGCTGGTGTCGACGCTAACGTTTATGGATTGGACATGCTTAAAGCAGGTGCAGATTTAACGGACAAGAGCATAAACGAACTTGTTACGATGGATGCAAAAGAGTTCGAGGTTGGCGAGCACAAGCTTGAAATTGCGCAAGTGAACACGGTTGATGTGGACGGATTGCTCGAGCAGAAACAAGCGATTGAAGAAAGGTTGGACGTGATCGTCAAGGATAAAGGCTTAAACTCTTCTTGTTTGTGATTACTGATATCTTAAATAACGACTCGACCATTTTGGTTGCTGGTGGTGAGGACGAAAAGGTTGAACGTGCATTTGACGTTAAGATCGAGAACCATACCGCTCTGTTAAAAGGAGTTGTATCTCGTAAAAAACAAATTGCACCTGTACTCATGAGGCAATTCTCATAATGGCTCTTCGGTTCTGCAAATCCTTTCGATTTGCAGAACTTTTTTTGAAAACACGAGTAGGAGCTCCTTACATGCATTGTTGTTCGTCATCATGCTACACTAAGGAAAGAATAGGAGGTACGATTTTGAAACAACATGTAAAGCCACTAATGCTTGCGTCTGCTTTTTTTGGGTTGTTCGGTGTGTTTATGGGTGGTCATTTAGCAGGTGCTGGAAGTTATGCGCTGAGCGCCATTCATGCGCACATGCTCGTTGTTGGTTGGCTATCTCTGTTTAGTTGGGGTGTATACTATCAACTGTTCACCGTCAAAGGCTGGCTTGGAACGGCTCACACGTGGACAGCCATTATTGGTACGATCGGTCTCGTATTTGGGATGTGGTTGAATAATAGCATCGGTTCTGTGGTTACGCTCATCGCATTCATTGCAGGCGGTATGATCTTAATGGCAAGCTACGCTTTGTTCTTAATCATTGTGCTCAAACAAAAATAAAATTTCCTGTTTAATCGGGACTTTATTATGAGCAAAAAAGCAACAGGGTGTTAATCCTGATGCTTTTTTTAGCCTTTGTTTTCATTGTTTAGTACGGTTTCTAATAGTGTAATTTGTTTAATTAAATAATGGCGATACGTACTATATTCTTTAGGGGCTCCATCGGCTTCAATGCGTAAGCGCTCTAACTCACGGCTAAACAACAGCTTCTCGGTGGCATTTAGCATCATTTGCTCCCCTTTGTATCATCTGAATCGTTCCTCTATAGTGTACCCTAGCTTCGCAATTTAAAAACATGGATTGTATGAAAGGAGCTCACTTTTATGAATATTTACCTTTCTGGTTTTGGACGTATTGGGCGTCAGTGGATTGAATTGCTCGATCAAAAACGTGAATTACTAAACGTACATTACGGGTTACGAGTAAAGATCGTCGGTCTGATCGGGCGAAACGGTGCGCTAGTATGTGAAGAGGGTTTTGATATGCGGACCGTTTTGCGATATGAAACACTTGAACAACTAGCGAAAGGTGAAAATCTTGAGTGGACGAAAGAGTGGCATGTACATGGAGATGTATTAGTGGACAGCACCCCAACGTATGAATCCCACGGAGAACCAGGGTACACGTACATAAAGAAAGCTTTGCAGATGGGAATGCACGTTGTGAGCATTTCGAAAGGCGCCCTTCTCCATCATTACGATGAGTTGATGGGTAGTGCTGCAGAAAAAGGACTGAAGATTAAATATAGCGGTGCAACAGCGGCCGCGCTGCCAGCGCTTGATATCGGCGAGCACAGCATTGTTGGGGCAGAATTGCTCGGATTTGAAGGGGTGTTGAATGGAACGAGCAATTATGTACTCACCGAGATGCAAGAGCGAGGCATTTCTTATGAACAAGCGATTGCAGCAGCAAAAGAACAAGGGGTTGCTGAGCCAGATCCTACGCTTGACGTATCCGGTGCGGATAGTGCTGCAAAGGTTGTCCTACTATCGAATGCGCTATTAGGGACGAAGGCAAGAAAACAAGATGTAGACTTGGAAGGCATTGAACAATTCCCCGGCTCTTCGGATAAAGACCGCGTCGTTCGCTTAGTAGCTTCTGCGTATAAACGTGAGGACAACACTGTGCAATTAGCAGTGAAGCCAAAAGCACTTTCACCGGATCATCCACTTGCAGCGATCCGAGGGACGAACAAAGCGATTACGTTTCACACAGTTGAAATGGGTGTGATTACAGTATCTGGCGGGGCGTCCAGTCCGCTAGGCGCAGCAAGTGCAGCGTTAAAAGATTTGATCAACTTAAATAGGTGTTAAACAAACATTTGATTACATGAAACGCCCGCTCAAAGCGGGCGTTTCAACTGGCGTCTGTCCCTTGTTGCAATTCATACATCCGTCGATACGTGCCGTTTCTTTTTAGAAGAACGTCATGAGTGCCACGCTCCACGATCTGACCTCGGTCAAGGACGAGAATTTGGTCTGCATCAATGATCGTTGATAGACGATGGGCGATTACAAACGTCGTGCGTCCATTTTTTAAGGCGTTCATCCCTTGTTGAATATGAGCTTCTGTTTCTGTATCAACATTGGAAGTAGCTTCATCAAGAACGAGAATAGCAGGGTCAACGAGAAGCGCACGAGCAAAGCTGATGAGTTGCCGCTCGCCACTCGACAGCGTGGCTCCACGTTCGGTGACAGGTTCGTCAAGAATCGGCCAATGATCGTTTCGCCACCGACCAAACGCACGACGCGTTTCACCTCATCTCTAGAAGCTTCCGGTCGACCATACGAGATATTTTCTGCAACCGTACCGGTAAACAAGTAAGGTTCTTGAAGGACAATTCCCATATGCTCTCGCAACGCTCCTGAGCTCATATCCTTCGTATTCAAGCCGTCGATCGTGATCGTCCCGTCGTCTGGGTCATAGAAGCGGAACAATAGATTCATAATTGAACTTTTCCCAGAGCCTGTATGTCCGACAAGCGCAATCGTTTGGCCGGCCTTCGCTTGAAAGGTGAGGTCTTTCAGTACTCGTTTTTCCTTCTCATAAGAAAAATGAACATGATCAAACTGCACGTCGCCTTTAGGTCGGATGATCGTGTCATCGCTTAGCGCCTCTCCCTGTTCATCCATTAGCTCAAAGACTCGTTGCCCAGCGGCGCGTGCTTGTTCCAGTTTGGCAAGTTGACTCACCATTTGTGATAACGGTTCAAAGAGACGATTGACCAAATCGACAAATGCATACAAAACCCCAATTGAGAAAATCCCTCCACCTCCACCACTAATCGTCCATATCAAGCCCGTAAATAAGATGTTCTTCAGAACGAATGTGAGATTATGAGACGTGAGTGAATTCAAATTTAATAATTTCGTCTGCGCTCGATAATGCTCATTATTGAACTGTTCAAACTGCTTTTGTGAGCTCGATTCTTGATTAAACGCTTGGATAATCGACATGCCATGAATATTTTCGTTCATGGCCGCATTAATATCCGCGTTTTTATCACGAATTCTCCGATTTAATCCAGCAGCAAAGCGGTGGTATAACTGAATCCAAGCATAAAATAACGGAATAAGCACGAGCGTGAGCAGTGCGAGTCGCACATCAAGAATGAATAAAGCGATGTAAATTCCCGTTAGATAAACGATGCCAGAAAAGAATGTAGCCAGAACAGTCATGTACAACTCACGTACAGCTTCGGTGTCATTCGTCACCCGTGCGACAATTTTCCCAGCAGGATGATGATCAAAAAATCGGACCGGCAGCTTTGATAGATGTTGGAACACATCATTTCGCATTTGTCTCACAATGAGGTGCGCTGATTTCTTTAAGTAAAAGCTTTGCCCGTACTGAAAAAACGAGGCAAACACAATAAGCCCTAAATACAAAAGCAACCAGCGGACGATATGAGTAACTTCTGGGGAATAAAAGGCGAGTACATCACTCGCCCCTAACTCGATCGCTTCACTCGTATACGTCGTATAATTATACTCAACCGACAGTGTACCATCATTGTAATTTCTTTCCCCTGTCGTTGGCAGCGGTCTTCAGTAAAGAAGAAGCGAGTGCCGATTTGCAAAATTTGTACTTCTTCATCTCTAGGAGCCCCGTTAGGCAAATAAACTTCTCTCGTATAATACGAATCGCCAAATGCTACAGAATGATCGAATTCAACAGACTCGTACCACGGATCTTCAATGCCTGTAAGATGACGGTCAATGACGTGTTTGGCAATGAAAGGGCCCGCTAATTCCGCAGCGACGGCAATGGTCAACATGAGGAGCGCCCAAATAATCATTCGTTTTTGATTCAAAGCATATCGTATGAGCCGCTTGCCTGTTGTCATTTTCATCACCCCTAATTTCGCAATGATTGTTTTGTCGCTTGCGCTTTGTACCAGCCGTTTTGTTGGATCAATTGTTCGTGTGTGCCATGTTCTGTAATCTTTCCTTCATCTAGCACAAGGATGAGGTCAGCCTGTTCTACAGCACTCAGGCGGTGTGCGGTAATGAAAGTCGTTTTATGCTTTCTCTCTTTCCCGATGTTTCGGACGATCTGTGCTTCAGTTTTGGCATCTACAGCAGACAAGGAGTCATCAAGGATAAGAATTTCAGGATCGGTGAGCAGTGCTCGGGCGATTGAAATCCGTTGCTTTTGCCCTCCAGATAAGCTCACGCCATTTTCGCCGACACGAGTTTCCAGCCCATCTGGTAGGAAACGTACATCTTCCGTAAATGCTGCAGACTGGATGGCGTCGTTTATTTGGGCATCTGTCGCATTGGGAGTTGAAAAAAGCAGATTCTCTCGTACAGTGAGTGAGAATAGCAGATGGTCTTGTGGGACGTAGCCGATTAACGACCGCATGTCTTGTTGTGATAGGTCTCTTATCGGTACTCCACCGATGGTCATCTCACCACTACCGCTCGGATAGTACTTTAACAGTTGTTTAACAAGTGTTGACTTCCCACTGCCTGTTCGACCAACGACTCCGACCGTTTCTCCTCGATTCACGGTAAAGGAAATCCGTTCAAGCTGGTTTTGTGAAGTAGACGGATAGGAGAAACAGACATCTTGAAATACGATCGGTGCATGGCTCTTCAAAGGTCCAGGAGCATGAGGCTCGGGCACGCTTTTCTTCGTGCGCATCGTATCGTATACCCGTTCATATGAAGCGCTGCCCTGTTGCATAATGTTTACGAGTTCACCAATGGCGAACATCGGCCAAATGAGCATGCCCAAATACAGATTAAATGTGATGAGTTGGCCGAGTGTGAGCTGTTGCTGGAACACAAGGTACGCACCATAACCAAGACCAATCACATAACTGAGCCCAACGACAATATTGACGATCGGATCAAAAAAAGACTCTACACGTGCGACGCGCACAAAGCGATCAAAGACGCCTTTACTTTGTGCTTCAAATTGTTGCTCGTCTGCTTTTTCTTTGCGAACGCCCGGATGACCCGCATTCCTGCCACCGACTGCAAGACCCGGTCGTTCAGTTTTCCGAAAGCAGCTTGGGCACTTGAGAAGCGCGTGTGAATCATTTTGCCGAGAATCGTGACGGTAATGGCAATAATCGGCAAAGGGAGTGCGGCTGCGAGCGTGAGTCGCCAATCAATGACGATCACCATGGCACCTAGAATTAACCCCATAAAAATAACAGCATCCACAAGTGTCAAAATGCCAATACCAGCAGTCATGGAGATGGCTTTCATGTCGTTTGTTCCTCGTGCGAGTAAATCCCCGGTCGATCTTTTTTCAAAAAATGGTGGTCCATTAGATACAGGTGGCGCATAAATCGTGAACGTAACGTGCGTTCTAACAAATACGCGCCTCCTAACAGACTGCGCATCCAGATGTAATTGAGTGCATATCCGAGAACGATAACGGTGATAAGTACAGTCGAGAGTTGAATTGCTTCATCAATCCCAAGTGAGCCCCGCTGAAACAAATCAATGGCTGAACCGATTAAAAAAGCAGGAACAAGTTCTAAGATGCTTGCAATAATGAGGATAAGAATCGCAAACAAATACCGCCACTTATGGACGTTGAAAAACCAAGCGAGTCGAACGAGAATTTTTAACATCACACATCACATCTTTCTGTCCAAATAAAAAACGCTGCAGCATAGCTGCAACGTTAAAGCTTTCACGTACGTATACAAGGCGCTGATTGTAAGCGCCGAAAATGAAAGGAGAAGAACAACAATCACGGTTAATGGGCGCAAATCGATGAAATTGTGTGCAAAAATTTATTTGAATGAATCGCATGATTGTGCGCCCCCTCGAGTATTCTGAATAAAGAAAAACTATGTAACTATTATACAGAATCTTTCCACGAAAATAAATAATTTTCTTTCATCGATTGTGCTAGAATCAAAGAGAACATTACAAAATATCCCAACGAGGTGAATGGCGTGAAACGTAGCGGGTTGCTGTCGATAGGTGTGATCTGTCTGATGGGTGTAGCCGGCTGTCAAGATTCAGGAGAAGCGAACGTCTCGATGAATTCTGAACCTTCTACACAAGAGAATGCGTCTCCGGTACAACAACCGACCGAGCAAAGTGAGGGTACAGCGTGGTATGACCAATTATCATTTCAAGATTTTGAGCTTGATGCGGGTGGAGCTTCTGGCAAGTATGAGGTCGATTTTGATTATGATGATGGTGTACCTGAAGCTGATATTGAAGATGAAAGGCAAACCCCGCAAATTGAGCTTGGAGGACAAGCTGCCCTTGATCAGCTAGCGTCCTTGCTACCTGAACTGGCGATTGAACAAGCAAGCACACCAGAGCAGATTCAAGCCGAAGTTGAACGTGTATTTCAGTTGGATCCTAACGAGCAATATATCGAAATCGAAATTCTATTCCATGATGGAACGAAAATAAATATATAAACATGTGAGCGCCATGATCGGGGAACAGATCCCTCGATCATGGCGTTTTTTCATAGGCAATGATTGATTCTTACAAAAAAGGGCAAAGAATTAGGTTGTACTACAATCAGAATATCATTCTTTGAATTAACTGTAAGAGAAGTTGATTAAAGGGGGTATTCAATTGATCCGCTGGTTATTGAAATGTTTTTGCTTTCGACCACAAACACTTAAAGGATTGCTGTATAAAAAAGTAGGGAAACAAGTTCAGATATTTACACCGTTTGGCGTCGTAAGCGGCACGGTTGTGGCTGTTAAAGGAGATTATGTCGTTCAAATCGATGCTGATGACCGGGAAGTGCTTACGAATCTATGGAAGATCGAAATGATTAACGAAATCTAAAGGGGGTATGAGAATGTTCCGATTTTGGTTACGAAAAGAGTTGCGAGAGCGGGTAGAAACCGCATCGAGGTGACGACTGATAACAATATGGTCGATGGGTTACTCGTTGAAGTTGCAAAGGAATATATCGTCATTGAAATCGATGATAGTTATAGCGATGGAAATCTACTATACATCGTAATTCGTGAAATTAACAACGTATGGGATCCAGCTGTAAGTTAAGTCCAAACGTCTCTCCACGCGAGGGACGTTTTTTGTATTTTTTGACCATTCTGATCGGTGTTCGGTAAAATAAGATGAAAGGATAATGGAAGGGGTTGCTCGGATGAGTCAAGCAAGTCGAAAAGTAACGATGATTGTTGGAAGTCTACGAAAAGATTCTCTCAATCGTAAGCTCATGAAGCTTTTACAAGAGGAAATACCAAGTCATTGGTCGGTTGAGGAGGTTGCTATTGGTGAGTTGCCTTTTTACAATCAAGACATTGAGCATGATGGAGATCCAGAGGTCGTAACCCACATGAAACAAGCCATTCAAGGTGCCGATGGTGTGATTCTCATAACCCCTGAATATAACAGCGGCACACCGGCCGTACTTAAGAATGCATTGGACTGGGCTTCACGCCCGACGAAAACGTCGGTACTTATTGATAAGCCATTTGCCGTCGCTGGCGCATCCCCTGGCGGTGGTGGGACGGCGCAATCTCAAGGTCAAGTTCGTCAAACATTACTGACGATGAATGCTGTCGTCATGCCTGGGCCAAAAATGCTCGTCAGCCGTGCCCATGAAAAAGTGAACGAACAAACGGAGCAAATGGATGATGAGCGAACAAGAAAACATGCAAAACGGTTTTTAGACTCGTTTGAAGCGTGGATGAGCAAATTCTAAAAGTGATAATCGTGGCAATATCAACCCCCTCATACACGGATGAGGGGGTGTCTCTTATGATTAAAGTCCGTTAGTGGAAGGCAGCACTCGTCTATATCCCATCCAGGTATTAAACAACTACCCTCCACTTAAGCTTTACCCTTTTTGATCGCTTTTAAATCCACAAAAAAAGAGCACACATTATGTATGCTCCATGACCCAGAACACAGGCGGGTATGTAGGGTGGAACGCACATGAATGAACCACCCCACAACGCTAATCTTTTGGCGTTTGTTCCTTGAGTATCCATTCCAAATGTTCGATTTGATCATCGACAACGTCTCGGAATTGACACTCAGGTTGATAAATCTTCTTCTTCACATCTTTAAGGAAGTAGAGATCCCGTTGGAACATGGCCCGTTCTGAATCTGACATAGATACTCACCTCAAGTGTAAAGGTTGACACCTATAATATCGTATATATCCGTTATGCCGACTCGGCAAACGTAAAACTCATTGATGGAGGGGATAATGCTTATGAACTACTTGAAACGGTTGCGTGAAAAAGTAGGGCAGCAACCACTCATTGTAACTGGAGCAACGGTCATTGTTAAAAACCATAAAGGGGAAATTCTCATGCAAAAAAGATCTGATACGAATGATTGGGGTTTGCCTGGCGGTGCAATGGAAATGGGGGAGAGTCTAGAAGAAACGGCTAAAAGAGAATTGTATGAAGAAACAGGGTTGCGCGCAGAGACGTTGCAACTCGTCGCTGTGAAATCAGGAAGAGACTATTACTATAAGTATCCTAACGGTGATGAGGTGTATAACGTAATTGCATTGTATCTCACAGACAATACGTCAGGCACTTTGGCTATAAATGATGATGAAGCTAGAGCTTGGTTATTTTTCACTCGATCAACTGCCTTCACCGTTAGAAGGGCGAGCAGCGAAAATCCTAAAAAATGTGCACACTTAAAAAACACAGCTCCTCGTCGTTGGGAGCTGTGTTTTTTAACGATTGCAATACGGACATAAGATGTATTTGACGTGGGCAAGCCCTGTAATGTGTGCCGGAGAGAGTGAATATTTCTGGTTTTGTTCCAGCATCATTTTGTGTCTGCAAAGATCATTCATAGAGACAGACTTGTGTATTAATTTGTTATGATGATCAATCGTATATACACTCATAAAACACCTCAATATAGACAATTTTACCTTAAACATGCCATTATTTTCAATTAACAAGCATTCAATAGTCCTTGTCCCTCCACTTTTTGTGTGCCAAAAGTTATTTCTAATATAAGTTATGGTGGTATGTAGTCAAGACGTAAGAAATAGAGTGTAAAGGAGTCATATTTACAAAAGAGGTGATTGTGTGCTTGAACTACTTCAAGCGTCAATTTTAGATTGGGTGTTAACCATTCTCGGGGTTTTCGTGACCAGTGTATTGGCCTATTTTACACCTCGTGTGAAACGAATGCTCAATATTATCGCGGATCGAGACAACCTCAGCATCATCTCTTCATTAAGCCATTGTGCGGTGGAATGGGTGGAAGAGGAATATTCAGGTGAGACGGGGGCGAGGAAGTTTGAAGAGGCAACGTCTTATGCTGCAAAGTTAATTGAACAATACAAAATCCCAGTTTCTGATGAGTTAATTCGCGTGCAAATTCAACACGGCTGGCAACAAATGCAACAAAAACATCGCGTGCATGAAAAGGGAGACTTGGAAGGTGTGGAGGTGTAGTGGATGGTGACCATTAGAAGTGATTTAATTCCAAGGTCGGCTTCCAATCGCCCGGGAACTCGTCAAAATCCAACTAAAATAGTCGTTCATGAAACCGCGAATACCGCAAACGGAGCGAATGCTGCGATGCATAGCCGTTACATTCGCGGGCAAGATGCTCGCACCAGGTCAGTGTCTTGGCACTTTACGGTAGACGATACTGAAATTCTGCAGCATTTACCGATTAACGAGCGGGGTTGGCATGCTGGCAGCGGCAATGTGAACAGTGTTGGCATTGAACTATGTGTAAACGCCGATGGGAACTGGCAAAGGACGAAAGCGAACGCCGGAGCGCTTATTGCCCACTTACGGACATTAGGCATCACAAACATTACGACACATCAACAAGAGACTGGGAAAAATTGTCCGGCTCGCTTATTGCGAGAAGGTTTTCAAACGTTTGTCCGCGGAATTGGCAGTAGCACATCTAATAGCGGAAATAGTTGGTATGGGAGGTCTGGTGCGGACGTTCGCGAGTTGCAAGAATTGTTGTTAAAAGCTGGAGAGTCACTCCCAGGCGGAGCAGATGGTCAGTTTGGAGATGAGACGTTACGGGCGGTTCAGTCATTTCAACGAAAACATGGAATTAGTAGCCCCGGCAGTTCCTTTTACGGTGTTCCCGGACCTGAAACGATGAATCGATTAAAAAGAATAGGAGGGAGATTCGTGGACTTGCAAAAAACATTGTTTGAAAGTAACAACCGCGCGATACGAGACCTTGTACGTCGTCACGGTGTGAGTGATATGGAGAAGCGGTTGGAAGAGGGCACGCTTCCGTATGAGGACTTGATCGGAACACTCTTCAAAGCGATGCAACAAGAGCCACCAACGACCGTCTCATCCGCACACCAAGCTGCGTGGAAAAAAGCAGAAAACAAACAAGTGTTAAACGGTGAACGACCGAAACACTTCGTCACACGTGAACAGCTGGCATCGGTATTAGACCGAACCGGCAACTTAGACTAGGCGGCAGTAAAGGATACCGCATTTTTATGATCAATATACGTTGGACTATAGATGTTCCTGATTGTCCTGTTGGCAAATGCTTTTCGTCCAAACTATAAGTGCTACATCGGTGGTCGCAGGGCGCCCACCGTGTTTTCTTAATGCTCCAGTGCTAAAGGCAAACATCAGTGGCCAAGTGCCAGCCACGGTGCTATTACGCCGTTCGAAAGACAAGGGAGACAGCGCTCATACCGTTTCGAACGAAACAGATGAGGTCAAATTGCCACATATATGAGTTTTTGAGGTATTTGATTAAGCGAAACCGTTCTTTCTTCGTATGGATTGTCACACAAACTTCGCCAACTGTCACAAATAAAAATAGTTCAGGCAGTTGGCCCTTTAGATGGTCCCTTTTGAGCGGCCGATTGCCACATATAGAGGGGGAATAAGGATGACTACAGAGTAGACAGTTCACATCTGTTTACCCACATAATCCTCAAGGGCGAGCGTCCATCGCACCTTCGGTGCCGAAGAAATACCGAGGTGTCCCTCTGCGCTTCGTCTAACAACTGTCTCTTATAGTTGAATTCCACGTTCCGTACATAGGTGAACCGAAGCCGCCGTAGTTTTCCCTTTAAAAGGAAGTTTATTTAGATGAACTGGGCGGGAATTTATTATAGGAAATGAGTTATGGATACGTGTGAAGGAGGAACAGTTGTGGCAACCATCGCAGACGAAGTAATGACACACATTGAGAAAGAGATCGACGCGTCTTGGGAAGACGAAGTTGCATTTTTAAAGGATCTCGTCCGTTACCCATCGATCAGTGGTGAAGAGAAACCTGCTCAAAAAATGATCGCAAATTATCTCGAGAAAGAACTCGACATGAAGGTCGATCGTTTCCAACCAAACATTGACAAAATCAAAAACCATCCAGGGTTTTCTCCAGTTGAATGGGATTATGAAAATAGTGACATCGTTATCGGTCAACATTTTGGAGAGGAACAAGAGAAGAACAGTCTAATTTTACAAGGGCATACCGACGTTGTGAGTCCGGAGCCTGTCGGTTTATGGTCAAGCCCGCCGTATGAACCTGTAGTCACTGATGGGAAGCTGTATGGTCGAGGAGCGGCTGACATGAAGGGTGGACTGGCTGCCATGATCTTTGCGTACCGAGCGATCGTCCGTGCAGGATTTGAGCCGAAATCAAATGTGATGTTGCAGTTTGTACCGGATGAAGAACGGACAGGGAATGGGGCGTTGGCAGCGTTACATGAAGGTTATACTGCGAAAGGGGCACTCATTCCAGAACCGTTCGGAATGAAAGCGGCGGTTGCGCAAGTAGGTAGTCTGTGGTTTCGGGTGAAGTTTCGGACGGTGAAAAAGACGGAGCATGGCAACGTACAAGCCAACGCAATTGAGAAAAGCCAGCAGGTCATTGCTGCTTTAAAAAACTTTGAAAAACAATTAAGCGAATCTGTCACACACCCAGCGTTCGCTGACCAGGATAACCCTCTTGATATGAATCTCGGCGTACTGGAAGTTGGGGATTTTGAATCGAATGAACCGGTGACAGGTAAGATTGAAGGCCGAATAGCATTATTGCCTAATGAGACGGTAAATGAGCGAAAAGGCCAGCTTCGTGAATATATTCAACGAACATTTGCCAAAGATGACTGGTTCAATGACCAACTTCCCGAAGTTGAGTTTTACGGGTTTCACGCTGAGGCTACGGTGAGTGATGATCAAACGCCGCTATTCAAAGTGCTAGACGCTTCTCATGAAGCCGTCACAGGTACGTATCCAGAGCGCCGGTCTCTACCTTCAACGACGGATGCCCGCTTTTTCCATCTGTATTATGATATGGATGCCATCTGCTACGGACCAGACGGCGGGAACTTTCACGAAATTGACGAATGGGTTGATCTTGAAAGCGTGAAGAAAGTGACAAAAGTATATGCGTATATGCTCGCTTCTTGGAGTGGACTGAAGCGCATCAAATAATAAACGTTGGCATGTACTCGGTGAAGTGCATGCTTTTTGGTGTTTAGATGCAATGAACTTAACATTTTCCTAATTGCGCAGTTTGTTGTTGCTTTCTACTGCAGGCGGATGCATGCACTCCATAGCATAAGGGTGACATCGGTGGCCAAAAGGCGCCCACCGTGTTTTCTTTACAGTCCATAGTATAAGAGCGACATCGGTTCGTTTATGCCTCCTGGCTATGGTGTGTGGAAAGAAGTCCAAATGCCCCATATATTCATATTTGTGACACTTGAGAAAGAAAAATCATGATTTTAAACGTGAATGTGCACATAAATGGCGTCAACTGTCACAAATCGTGCGATTTGTGACAGTTGCGTGCCGAAAGTGCCCGGTTTGAGGCTGGATTGTCACATACGTGACCGGCCATCACATGCTTGTGCCAGGTGGTGAGTCTCGGTTACAACTTTCTACTTCGGAAACGTTTTT
>NZ_BAWZ01000057.1:0-15827 GCF_000698105.1 Geomicrobium sp. JCM 19037
GCAGGGCGCTGTGCGGACTCAAATGAACGCACCGCCCGGTTTCTGTCCGGCTAGGGGCGCTGTGCGGACTCAAATGAACGCACCGCCCGGTTTCTGTCCGGCTAGGGACGCTGTGCGGACACAATTGCTCGCACCACCCAGTTTCTGTCCGGCTAACCCTAAGCAGTTCCGTATAAACGCAACAGACGTTAGGAAATTCCGAAAGACTAGCAGCATGTCGCGCCTACGGCGCCGAAGCCAACCCCAGACACTTCAACTCGCTCGCTTTTTCTTCGGCACCACCGGTGCCGACAGCAAAATAGCACTTCCAGCTTCTCATCTTGCGAATCCAAAGCCATGCTCTATCCGGAGTGGCTCCTTGCTCTACGTAGCCTGCACAAACCACCTGGTTTTCGGTATGGCAGGGAGCGATGCGCGGTCAAAAACAGCCACTCCATTTCCGAAATGGAGCACACGGTCTTGGCTTCGGGAGCGCACGATCTCTACGTATAGATGCATGTGCACGTTTTCGACACCTGAGTGCACACTTTCGACACCGATGTGCACGTTTTCGACACGAGAGTGCACATATTCGACACGAGAGTGCACATAACCGACACCCGAGTGCACACTTTCGACAAACCGAGCCCACCCCGCACGCCAAAAAAACCCGCTGTGCACATGCACAGCGGGTTCCCCGATCAATCGAACAGCGTACTGACAGACACTTCATTGTGCACTCGGTTGATGGCATCAGCGACGAGTGGGGCAATGGACAGGCTGGTGATTTTGTCGCTCTGTTTGTCTTCGTCTAGTTCGATTGTATTTGTAATGACAAGTTCTTTGATTGGCGATCCTTCGATACGGCTGATTGCCGGACCGGAAAGGACGGGGTGTGTACAGCATGCATACACGCTCGTCGCGCCGTTTTCGATGAGCGCATTGGCAGCGAGTGTGATCGTCCCTGCTGTATCGATCAGGTCGTCAATGATGATAGCGGTTCGGCCTTTGAACTCACCGACGATGTTCATCACTTCTGCTACGTTTGGCTTTGGACGGCGTTTATCAATGAAGGCGATTGGCGCATCGAGGCTTCTGCCATCTTGCGCGCCCGCACGACGCCTCCGTTGTCCGGAGCGACGACGACGATATCTTGTAGCCCCTTGTTGGCAAAATAATCGGAGAGAATCGGAACGCCTTGCAATTGATCGACGGGCATGTCGAAAAATCCTTGAATCTGCGGGGCGTGCAAGTCCATCGTAATGACACGTGTGGCACCTGCAGTCTCTAACAAGTTTGCAATCAGTTTGGCTGTGATTGGCTCACGTGAACGGGCTTTGCGGTCTTGTCGGGCATAGCCGTAATACGGCATCACGACGTTGATGCGTTTTGCTGACGCACGTTTTAAGGCGTCAACCATGATAAGCAGTTCCATGATGTTCTCGTTGCCTGGATACGAGGTGGACTGTACGACGTATACTTCACAACCGCGTACGCTCTCTTCAATGGAGATTTGGATTTCACCGTCGCTGAATCGTTTGACCGAGCTGCGGCCAAGTTCACAACCTAAATGTTTGACGATCTCTTCAGTAAGTGCTTGATTCGAGTTTAAGCTGAAAATCTTGAACTTGTCATTTAAATGGTAATCCATTTCTACTTTTCTACCTTCCTGTTATGTCACGGGTGTGAGTGGCTCGTCTCCACTCAACACGTGAATTAGATTGTCGCAAACGAGATGGCACATTTGAAGACGTGTTGCGATGCTGGCGCTGCCGATATGCGGGGATACGGTCACGTACTTGGACGTGAGCAATCGATCGTCTTTAGGCAATGGTTCTTGTTCGAACACATCGAGACCTGCTCCCCAAATCTTTCGTTGCTCGAGCGCTTCATACAACGCATCTTCATCGACTAGTCCGCCGCGAGAAGTATTAATAACAATTGCATCTTCTTTCATTAAATCAATTTCTCGTTTTCCAATCAAGTGATGATTACTAGTACTATATGGCAAAAGAAGAACAATGTAGTCCGCTCGTTGGAGCAGATCGTCCATCTCGCTATATTTCGCGCCGATTCGGGCCTCGGCTTGTTCATTTCTGGAACGATTGTGGTAAAGAATGTTCATATCAAAGCCGGTCGCCCGCTTTGCGACCGCCTCGCCAATGCGCCCAAGACCAACAATACCAAGCGTTTTGCCATGAATGTCTTGACCAGTGAAGTGCATCGGTGCCCACGCCCCCCACTCGCCGTTCCGCACGATTTCTGACGTTTCCACAAGCCGACGGGCAGTAGCCATGAGCAAGGCAAACGTCAAATCAGCCGTCGTTTCCGTTAACACACCTGGCGTGTTCGTGACAGTAATGTTGCGGTTTTTCGCTGCGTCAATATCAATGTTATTGTAGCCGACCGCCAAATTTGCGACGATCTTCAATTGCGGTGCATGCTGGAAGACTTCTTCATCAATCGTCTCACTAAGCATGCAAAACAGTCCGTCCACATCGGCAACTTCTTCAAGCAGCACGTTGCGAGGTACGGGTTCGTCCGGGTCGTTCCACACTTTCACTTCAAATTGTTCGTGCAGTCGCTCCATCACTTCATCTGGAAGCTGGCGCGTTACGTAGATTTTCTTCTTCACAAACCGCACCTCCTCTCCTTCTATTTTCACTAGGAAAAACTTGGCTGTCAATTTATGTTTAACCTGCCTGTTCACGTGGAATAAGCCGACTAACAAGCAAACGCCTTTTAATGATATATTCGGAGGGATACAATTGACACAAATACTCATGGTTGTAACAAATGGACACACAATGGATAACGGACATCACGCAGGCATTTGGCTGTCCGAATTTGCGGAGCCTTATGAAGCGTTAAAAGCAAACGGATATGAAATTACAGTGGCGAGCCGAATGGGACAGACTCTCCAATCGACAAGAATAGTCTTGGAGAAGAAGGCATTCCTTCAGGTTGGAAAGAGATTGCGGACCAGCTAACGAAGACCGTCCCGCTCGCCGACATTAATAGCAACAACTATTCTGGAATCTTTTTGCCTGGCGGACATGGAACAATGTTCGACTTCCCAGATGATGAGAACTTGAAGCGGTTGCTGCAAGAATTTGCGGAAGCAGATAAAGTCATCGGCGCCGTCTGTCACGGACCTGCGGGGCTCGTGAATGCGGAGCTAAAAGACGGAACACCCCTCGTACAAGGGAAAACCGTTACGAGCTTCACAGACTCAGAAGAGCGCGGCGTTGAGCTAGAAGATCAAGTTCCATTCATGCTCGAGACGAAGCTGAAAGAGCGCGGTGCCTCGTTCGTAGTCGCTGACGATTGGGCTGAGCACGTGCAAACGGACGGCAAACTCGTCACCGGGCAAAACCCACAGTCCTCCATTCGCGTTGCTGAAGAATTCATGAAAGCACTCTAAATCGAATCAAGCAGGGACCGGAAATCTTTCCGGTCCCTGCTTTTTGTTTTGGCTAAGGAAGCCGCCGGTACCGACATATCGGCGGTTTCCAGTACAGCCTCCGCCTCGCCCGGTTTTGTCAGGTTAAGAGGGCTAGGCGGTCCAAATCCCACGCATCCCCCAGAGTTTTGTCCGGTTAAGCCTGGGCAGTTCCGTATAGACCCAAAAAACAGAGAGACTAGCGACATGTCGGCGCTGCGGCGACGAATCCCAACCCCCTAGTTCCACGACTAGCTCGCTTTTTCTTCGGCACCATCGGTGCCGACAGCAAGAAGGCACTTCAAGCCTTTCGTTTTGCGTACTCAAATCTACGCGCTGGACGGTACAATTTGCTCGCTTCCCCCGCTTTTGTTCCGGCTAAGAGCGCTGGACGCACAACATTGCTCACGCCGCCTCGCTCCTGTCCCGGCCAGGAGCGCTGGACGATACAGAACAACCGCCACGCTGCTATTTCGCGTTTCAACATGTGCGATAACGGGGATACTAGTAGCGTTTGACTTCTATAGAGAATACGGCGGTGCGCAAACAATGTTTGATTTCCTGGATTTGTTACGATTATTGATTTCTGCTTTTGTGATTTTGCCTCTTGTTTCGCTCATTCGCGAGAGTGGCTATTATTTGGTGGCGACGTTGCTCGGCGCTAAGAATAAAAAGATTATTATCGGCTGTGGGCCGAAGTTGTTTAGTCTTCCTTCAATTGAAGTACGGCGTTATTTCTTCATGTTCAGCTGGTGTCATTATGATGATATTCGCCCAGACCATAAGTTCTGGCACGCCCTCATTTATGCGTCTCCGATGCTGAGCAATATTCTCGCTGCGGTGATGGTGAACATCATGCTCGGGTTTGGGCTACTCCCAGGGGAAACGCTTTGGAATACGTTCTTGTTCTATACATTTTATTTTGTTTTGTTTGATGCGTTGCCAGTGTATATGCCAGATGGGCAACCGACGAATGGCCGGGCGATTTGGGACCTCTTCCGCCACGATCGCTGGTACACGTCAGACAACCGAGATCGTGATGAACAACGGTCGACTGAGGAGCAGAAGAAAACGATGGAAAACAGCAAACGCGATGAAGCGGAGCGCGGGGACGTTGAAGCGGCACGCTAAAGGCGGTGCCATTCTTCCCCTGCCCACCGGGCGGCGAGCTCTTCTTCCCCAACACCTGTCATGCCATTGATGATGACCGAGACGTGCTCGGTCTGAAAGCGGAGGGAGATCATCCACATCGGCATGTAAGCGAGCTCTAATGAGAGGTGCTCATACTTCGGTCGTTCCCCGACATAGCTGCGACTCCAACGGTTTTGCAGATCGATGAAATACGGTCTGGCCGCCTCTTTCGTTTCGATCACTCGGTCAACGACAGGCACATTGCCGAATGTGTCTTCTGAAACGGGCCACGCTTTGGGCAGACGGTCGCGATAGCCTGATACGGCATCAACGAATGCGTACACCGTTTCAATTTTAAATGGAAGCAATAATCCGCGATCGTACGTCACCTGCATGGTCGAAATCCAAAACGGGTGGTAAAACTTCATTTTTTCGAAGATATAGTCGTCCATCTTACTTATACTGACGGTTCGTTGTAACCGGCGGTCAAGGCTTTTGTAGATGGCTGTATGCAAGTGTCCATCCGGGATTTCTTTAAAGTGACCGATGATGTTGGCATGCATCACGTGAGAACTCATGCACACGCCCCCTTTCTGTCACTCCCTTACTTCAATTAGAATTGCGGAATTCCTTTGATGAAAAATGACGGCTTTTGTAGAACGGTTTACCAAGCTGAAATTACACCGGTTAACAGTGCAAAAATTGCCATGACGAGCGTCGTTAAGAATGCCCATTTGAACATGAATTTCTGATGGTCACCTAAATCGACGCGGGCCAAACCGATTAATAGAAATGTGCTTGCCGTGAGTGGGCTGAGTGGAAACCCGACGGTCATTTGCCCGAGTACGGACGCTTGGGCGATTTCAATCGCAGGTACACCGTACATTTCTGCTGATGTCGCTAGGATTGGCATGACGCCAAAATAGTAAGCATCTGGATTAAACACGAGGCTTAGCGGCATGCTCATGAGTGCGACGAGTGCTGGCATGGAACCGCCGATATCTTCTGGAACGATGTTGACGAGCGCGATTGCCATCTCTTCAATCATCCCTGTACCTGTCAGAATGCCTGTGAACACCCCAGCTGCAAAAATGATCGACAACACGGAAATCATGCCTGTTGCTTGCAATTGAATCTGGTCCATCTGATCTTTCGGGTTCGGGTAGTTGATCACAAGGGCAATGACAAAGGCGACGATAAACACAATCGGAAGCGGTAGCCATTGAAGCACGAGTGCGGCTAGCGCGAGAACGGTGAGCAATACGTTCGGAATGAGCATTTTCGGACGCTTCATCTGCTTTTGCTCATCGGTCATTTCTAGCTCAAGGGAAAATTCAATGTCTTGAATGCCAACGCGATTCCGCTCTTTCTTCCCGATCCAATAGCGACGAGTAGCAGCCACAGAAAACCGACAACCATCGTCGGTAATAGCGGAATGAAGATCTCCCCCGGATCCATTCCGATTGCGGTGCCTGCCCGGGCATCGGGCCGCCCCACGGCATGATGTTCATAAGTCCTGCGCCAAGCCCGACGACACCAGCAAGAACGATCCGACTCATGCCGAGTCGCTCGTAAAGCGGCAAGAGCGCCGGGATGACGATTAAAAACGTGGAAGCCCCTGAGCCGTCCAACTGGGCAATCATCGCAAACAATAACGTGCCGATGACGACCTTTAACGGATCCCCTTTGACGAGCCTAAGGATGCGCGAAAGGATCGGATCAAACATTCCCGCATTGTTCATCACCCCGAAGTAAAGGATGGCAAAGCCGAGCATCACACCAGTAGGCGCTACGAGTTGCACCCCTTCGAGCATGTATTCTCCGAGTTCGAGACCAAATCCCCCGATGAGTCCAAAAATGATGGGTACGAGTACGAGCGCAACGATAACAGATAAGCGCTTTGATAAGATGGAATATAAAAATACAGCAATTGTTAGAAACCCTAATAGTGCGATCATTTTAACCCCTCCTCATTGGTGAAGCGCTTACAATTTCACGTGCATTTGTAACAAGTGCCATCCGAGCGACTTCCCGTGAGCATCGAGCTCAAGTGCTGCGGCTACGCCACCTTTTCGCGTCCCGCGAATGACATAATGCACGGCAGCGAGCTGCGGTAGCAAGAAACATTCCACAACACCCGAGGCGATGCCTGTAAAATGTGCACGAACTTGTTCTGCACCAATTTGCTCGACAATCTGGTCATAGTACGTATCGTCATACAAAAACACGCTAATCGTCGTATCTTCCCCTTTATCTCCAGCACGTGCGTGCGCCACTTCATGTAACCGGATCGTTTTCATCGTTCGTCCACCTCCACTATGTTTACGTTGCTCTTTACAGCCGAGCGGCGTATCGTCGTTGAATACGCGGCGATCACCGGTCTCGTATACTTGCGAACCCCACCTGGACCTCCGGGTCCATTTAGCCAAAGGGATTCAACTTCCTCTCCAACTCGGTCTGCCATCGATCGACCTTCGGCACGGGCAGCAATGCGAAACATCACTTCATATGGCTCAGGTCGTCCAGCCGCGTCACCGTGCAGCGCGTTCATGCCAACCAAGTCGCTTTTCATATCTTGAGAAGCAATGCCCGCGTCCTTTAACCGCTGCTCAACGATTGCTTGCGCCATCTGCGCCCGCTCAATTGCACCGTGACCGGCATAAGCGATAAACCCTTCACCTATGAACCTTGATTGACGCCAAGTGTCACTTTGAAACTGTCCGTCCGGGCGTGCCACTCCCCCTGTTACGTGCACGCAATTCTGCTCTACTTCTTGAAATTGCACGTTCGAAAAATCGGCAACAACGTCTGGAGTAATGTACGTTGATGGGTCCATCACTTCATATAGCAACTGCTCTTTGCACGTTTGTACAGACACCACACCCCCGCTGCCTGGCGTTTTCGAAATGATGCCTTCGCCGTTTTTGAACACTTCGACGATGGGCATGCCGACATGCAACAAGTCATCCACTCGCTTTTTTGCCCGTCTGCAAAGTAACCGCCGGTCACTTGTGCCCCGCATTCGAGCAAATGAGCCAACACCGTGCCTTTTCCGAGCCGATCCCAGTCGGTCAAGGACCAACCCCATTCATATACCATCGGCGCCAAAAATAACGACGGGTCCGCCACACGGCCGGTAATAATCACGTCCACGCCAGCTGCTAGGGCAGGAAGCATCTCTTCGACACCTAAATAAGCATCGGCAGAAATCCAGTCACTACGGGTGACCGGCTCTCCGGTTTCCCAAATGTGAGGGTCTTCTTTGGCAATGCTCGACGCGACATCGGCGCCAAGCACTGTCGCGACCCGCAAACCGTTTATTTCTAGATCACGGGCAACACGGACGACGACTCGAGCAGCTGCCTGAGGGTTCGCAGCGCCTAAGTTCGTGACGATGCGTACGTTCTTTCGCTTGCATAAGGCGAGCAACGCGTACATTCTCGCTTCAAAAAACTGGCCGTACCCTTTTTCGGGATCCTCCCGCTTTTCAAGGTGTGCTAACGCCGTCGTGCGCTCGGCCAAACCTTCCAAAACGAGATAATCCAAGTTTCCTCGCTCCACGAGTTTGACCGCCGCATCAATCCGATCTCCTGAATAACCCGCACCGGTGCCAATTCTAATTGACCTCATACATTACCCAACTTTCTACTCATTTTCTGTCCACTCATCTATTAAGCAAAAGTCGTGCCAACAGCGAAAGCCCAGTCGTATGCAAACGGTTCATCTTATTTCTAAAAACATCTATATAATTTCTAATAATTTAGAAATAAATAGAACATTCACTACAATCTTGATAAGATAGACAAAACGATGAAAGTTGGACCGTCATGAATCTACATAGCATCGTACATGCCATACAAGATGGGATACTCATCATTAACCGCGAAGGCATCGTCGAAAGAATCAATGAAGAATACACGAAAATCACGGGTGTAGAGGAAAGAGACATCGTCGGCAAACCGCTCCTCGATGTGCGCCCCGAGGCTCAACTTGTCCGAACATTACATGATGAAAACGTTCGCGTGGGCGTCCACCGTAACGTGAACGGCCGAGAATACGTCGTCGATATGGCTCCCATTTATGAAAACGGAGTCGTCGTCGGCGCAGTATCGGTATGTAAAGGGAAAGAAGAAGTGTTCAACCTTATGAATGACCTAAAGAAAAAGCAAGATACGATTGATCAGCTCGAGAAGAAAGTACAGGCCAGTTATCAAGCCACGTATACGTTTGAATCAATTGTCGGTCATGACCTTGGCTTGAAAGACTTCGTTCAGACCGCGAGAAAAGCAGCAGCGGTTCCATTCCCTGTGCTTCTCACCGGCGAAAGTGGGACAGGCAAAGAATTGTTTGCCCAAGCGATCCATCGTGCAAGTGACCGCGCCGATAAGCCATTTGTTCCGATTAATTGCGCCACCATTCCGGCTGATTTGATGGAGAGTGAATTGTTCGGCTATACGAGCGGGGCGTTTACGAGTGCGAAACATGCGGGCAAGATCGGACTGTTTGAACTCGCCACAGACGGAACGTTATTCCTTGATGAAATTGGTGAATTGCCGGTAACTCTGCAAAGCAAGTTGCTCCGTGTGCTACAAGAAGGGACGATTCGCAAGATCGGCGCGTTGAAGGAACAGCACGTGAATACGCGCATTATTGCTGCGACGAACCGCAATGTCGGGGAACTCGTTGCTCGTGGGGGATTTCGCGAAGACCTCTATTACCGCTTGGGTGTATTAAACCTGCATATCCCGCCGCTTCGCGAGCGCAAGCAAGACTTGGAGCCGCTCGTTCGCGGCTTTTTGCAAAAACATGCAACCTACCACCCCATTCACATTGAACCCCGGGCTTTTGACCAGCTCGCCGCTTACGATTGGCCGGGGAACGTTCGTGAGTTGCACAATGTGTTGCAGTTTAGTTTAAGCATGATGGACCGACGGGACACGGGTTTGCATACGGTTCATTTGCCCGCACCGCTCGGCAATCACCGCGAACATTCCCGTTCGAAAGTAGGGTCCCTTCGTTCTGAGCTAAACCGAGCGGAATACGAGGTGTTGTCCGTCGCTTTGAAAAACTATGAAAGCACTATTGAAGGCAAACGAGCGGCTGCGCAGCAGTTGAACATTTCGTTAGCAACGCTCTATAACAAGCTGAAAAAACACGGGATGAATCCGTAATCTAAACCGGGGGCTTCTATGGACATTCGACATTTAACCTACTTTACCGAAGTCGCAAAGCACGCAAGCTTTACGAAAGCAGCAAGCACGTTGCACGTCTCCCAACCTTCGTTAAGCAAAACGATCAAACAGTTGGAGCGGGAATTAGGGGTGCCGTTATTCTATCGTTCTTCGAAAGAACTGCGCCTGACTGATGCGGGGGAAGCAGTGCTCAAAAATGCGCAAAATGTGCTGGACGCGTTTCATAACTTGAAAGGGACGTTAAGCGATGTAGTTGAACTAAAAAAGGGAGAGATATCCGTTGGAATCCCTCCCATCATTGGGCTGCATTTGTTTCTCCGCTCATTAGCCATTTCATTGAACATCATCCACTCGTCGACTTACGCCTCACAGAAGTTGGCAGTCTTGCGATTAAGAAGGGGATTAACGAAGGCTCTTTAGACGTGGGCTTTATATGTAACGTGCCTCTCCAAAATGAAGACTTTGAATGTCGCCCCATTCTCCACGATCCGCTCGTCGCTGTCATGCACCATGATCACCGATTCGCCTCCGTTGACGAAATTGCCATGAATGACTTGGAGAGCGAGCCGATCATTCTATATCGGAATGACTTTTCCTTGCACAAAGCGATCGTCGAGGAATGTTTGCGGAGTGGGTTTTACCCGAATGCCGTTTGCGAAAGTTCACAGAAAGATTTCATGATGCAAATGGTCGAGGCGAAGCTAGGCATCGCCTTACTGCCTTTGCATATCGCCAAATCGATGAACCCAAGCGCATTAACGTACGTACCGCTAAGTGAAGATCCGCTTCATCTGGAACTCGTGATGATTTGGCGAAAAGATACGTACTTGCCATTCGCCGCCCGGGCGTTTTTAGAGGAAGCGAACCGTCACTTTTAATGCGTGTCGTGCATCTCTTGAATGAGTTCAGAAATGCTGCGAATTTTGCGGTCGCCGTATTGCACCGCGCCTTCTTCCAAATCAATATAGATGGCTTTCATCCCGATCGCTCCAGCGGGGATAATTTCGTTTAAGTAGTTGTCCCCAATGGAAAGCGTTCGTTCAGCTGACGCATCGTAGCGCTCCATAATTTTCTTAAACTGCGCTTTCGTATGTTGGGGTTTGCCAGCAGAAGTGACGACATCGGTGAACACGTCGGTCAAGTCGAGCATACTGAGCAGACGCTCCACGTCATCTGGCGTACTGTTTGTGAGCAACACGATCTGCTTCTTTTGACCGAGTGCTTGAAGTCCTGTACGTAGCCCTTCTATCACTGTCAATTCAAACTGATCAGTCGCCATATATTCTTTCGTCTCATGGTAGGCTGGTTGAGGGTCGCTCACTCCGTAGTGTCGTGCCGCTGCATTCGGAAGCCACCATCCATCACCAATGGCAATGAGTGTATCAAAGTCGAAGCTTACCGCACCCGGGTACACGGCTTTCCATTGTGCGGTTGGCACAAGGCCGCCGTCCCAGTCGGTCACGCCGCTGACTTGGCCTGTAAAGGGATCGGTTTCAACGACCCAGTCTCGCACAACGTCGTACGCTTTGCCGATGGAACCGCATGGTTTCCTTTTTTCATATCGTCATAGTCTTGAAAAAAGTTGGCTCGTTTTTGTTCGGGCAGTTCTTCTGACAGGCGTTTGGCGTAATGGTCGAAGTGGTCGGTGTCTTCATAGAGGGTGCCGTCCAAGTCGAAGATGACGAGATCAATGTGTTTGAATGCGTTGTCGTGCATGGTTGCGCCTCCTTGATCTTTTGTTTTAACGTAATCGATTTTGCGATTCTCGTCAATTTCTCCTATAATGATTGTTAATTTTGCGCATGTTTTTGTAAATTGTGTATAAAAAGTGAAGAAAGTTGTGGTAGAATTGTGTGGATTCATGTCGCACTAGCGACGCAAAATACATATCTTTCGGGAGGGGGAAATCGTACCAATGAGAAAGTATACGATTGCTGGTTCAGCAGTTCTCATGACGACGATTTTAGCAGCGTGCGGAACAGGGGCAGATGAAGTGCCTGACACGCTATCTATGGGGTTTGTTCCATCGCAAGATGCTAGCGAGTTGGCGGATACCGTTCAACCGGTAGCAGACAGATTAGCTGAGGAGCTTGGCATGGATGTCGAGGCTGAAGTTGTAACGAGTTATGTCGGTCTCGTTGAAGCGATGGGCAATGGCACGGTTGACATCGGATTCTTACCACCGCTTGGTTTTGTTCAAGCAGAAGAAGCACACGATGTTGAGGTGATGCTCAAGTCCGAGCGTTTCGGGGATTACGAGTACCTTGCACAGTTTAATGTAAGTGCTGATCGTGACGATTTGAACAGCATGGAAGACTTGGTGAACACAGAAGGCCTAACGTGGGCGTATGGGGATACGTCTTCAGCAGCAGGTTATTTGTTCCCGGCAAATGACTTGATGGATGCGGGCATTGACGACTTGAACAACCACTTCCAACACTTGCAACTTGGTGGTCATGATACAGCTTTAATGGCTGTTCTTGACGGAGAAGCAGATTTCTCGACGTCATTTGATGACGCGCGTGAGAACTTAGAAGAAGACTATCCAGACATTATGGAAGACATTAAGATTATTGAGTACACTCAACCGATTCCAAACGACACAATCTCTGCTCGTGCTGGATTGGATGAAGACTTGAAAGACGAAATCATTGCTGCATTTCTTAGCTTTAATGATGACGAAGAAATGCTAGAAGTTCTTGATAGCATTTACAACTGGACAGGCATTGCAGAAGCAGAATCAAGCGACTATGAAGTCGTACGCGACACGTATGAGCGCTTCCAAGAAGAAATTACACTAGACTAGTTGGAGGGGAGGTTCTCTCCCCCAGATTGGCTAGAAGCTATACTTTTTATAAAAAGCACTTATTTCGCAGTGCTACTCAATCAATATTTTGCCCATTACTTTTGAGCTAAAAAACAAAATATAGTATTCATATTGTGCAAAATAAAAAGGGGTGTAATGGTGGAGACGCCTACGGGATTAGCGTTAGCCGAAGATCATCGTGCGAAGCGCGATAGCTGAGGCAACGCCCGTGGCAAGCGTAGCCAGTACACCCCTACACTTCTATAAAAACAACATCTAGGGTTTTTAACAGCCTGTGGGGAGGTTCTCTCCCCTTTTTTTTTAGAAATTTTTAACAGAAAGTAGGAAGAACGCTTTATGATTGAATTCAAAAACGTTTCTCTCACCTATCCAAATGGCCATCAAGGACTTAAGAATGTGAATTTGGAAATTAACCAAGGCGAAATGATCGTCGTTGTTGGTCTGTCCGGCGCCGGTAAATCAACGCTGATCCGCAGCATGAACCAACTCGTTAAACCGACTGAAGGAGAGCTGTTAATCGACGGGAAAAACTCCCTCAAGTTTAACGAACGCGAGCTGCGTGAAATGCGCACCGACATCGGAATGATCTTCCAAAGCTACAATCTTGTCCGCAGAATGAGCGTCCTTCGCAACGTCTTAAGTGGTGCACTCGGTCGTACAAACACGTTGCGCAGCATTCTAGGACTATTTAAGAAAGAAGACAAACAACTCGCGCTTGCCAGTCTTGACCGCGTTGGCATTGCCGAGAAAGCGTATTCACGTGCCGATCAGCTTTCCGGAGGACAGCAACAGCGTGTCAGTATTGCCCGTGCCCTCACCCAGAAGACGAAAGTCTTCCTCGCAGATGAGCCGGTCGCAAGCTTGGATCCACCGACGTCACACATCGTAATGAAAGATTTACGCCGCATTAACCGCGAAGATAACATTACGATGATCGTCAACTTGCACTTTATCGATATGGCTATGGAATATGCGGATCGCATTATCGGCATGCGCAGTGGCGAAGTCGTCTTTGATGGTCCTGCATCCGAGGTGACTGAGAAGACGTTTGAAGACATTTATGGTCGTCCAATCAAAGAAGACGACATGCTTAGTGAAGATGCCGGAGCTGCAGAAAACGATATGCCGGGCGAAGATTTGGACGCCAAAGGAGAAACTGCAAGTAGCGAGGAGGCTGATTCGAAGTGAATCCAGCTTCCAAGCCGGGCAACTTCCCACTCATTCCCCGGCGGTCGAAGATCAGTATTTTATCGGTACTCGCCGTCGTCGCACTTTTATACATAATCGCAGCTTACGTGACAAACGCTGCACCTGACCGCGTCATCAATGGATTGCCACAAATCTTCAACTTTGTTTTCGGCAACCTGATTCCTCCAAACTGGAGTTACTATGATACAGTCGCCGGCAGTTTGTTAGAAACGTGGAACATCGCACTACTCGCAACTACACTATCTGTATTTTTCTGTTTGCCGATCGCTTTTTTATCCGCGTCAAATATTAACACAAGCTCCATTTTGTATAATATCGTTCGCTTTGCAATGAACGTATTGCGTACGATCCCTGACCTCGTGCTCGCCGTAATCTTTGTCGGGCTTGTCGGAATTGGGGCCATGGCCGGAATCTATGCCCTATTCTTCTTCTCGGTCGGAATTTTAGCGAAGTTAATTAGTGAAACGATTGAATCGATTGATCCAGATCCACTTGAAGCCATACGTTCCACTGGCGGCAACACGCTACAAGTCATCTGGTATGGGGTCATGCCTCAAATTCTCCCGCATTACATTTCGTACAGTCTGTACGTGCTCGAGATTAACGTCCGTGCATCCGTCGTCCTCGGTTTCGTCGGCGCAGGCGGGGTCGGCTCATCCTCAATCAGCAACTCAACTTCTTTAATTACGGGAATGTCTCCATGATCATCCTCATGACCTTCGTCGTCGTTACCTTGATCGATGTTGTGAGCATTCGCTTAAGAGAGAGGATCGTCTAATGAGAGAACTCCAAATTACCAAACCAAAAAAGCCGCCAATGTATTGGGTGAAACTCGGAAGCATCGTTGCCTTTATCGTCCTAGCCTACTCGGTCGCATTCACGAGCATGGACCTCACATCCACGTTCCGCTTCGACCAAGCCGTGAACATGTTGCAACGCCTCGTGCTCGGCCCGTTCACGCACGACGTGGCTATCTCACGTATACCTGAACTGTTTATGATGATGATGGAGACCGTTGCCATCGCCTATGCCGGGGTACTCGCAGGTTCGATCCTCGCGATCCCATTCGCCTTCTTTGCCGCACGCAACATCGCAAAGAAAGGCTCGATCGGCGGAAAAGGCATCCTAAACGGCATCCACTCATTCCCTGAGCTTTTGTTCGCCATCATCTTCGTATCTGCAGTCGGAATCGGCCCGCTCGCCGGTGTACTCGCCATCACGATCAACTCCGTCGGTATGCTCGGTAAACTCTATTCAGAAGTCATCGAGTCGATCGATCAAAACCCGATCGAAGCACTACGCGCCAGCGGCGCCGGCAAACTACAAATCATGTGGTACGGCGTGTTGCCGCAAGTCTTGCCTGAATTCATGAGCTACGCGCTTTATCGTTACGAAATCGACCTCCGTTCCGCCACCGTACTCGGTATGGTCGGTGCCGGCGGTCTCGGCGCCCCGCTCATCATGCTTCCCGTTCCCGCGAATGGGAGCAAGTCGGAATGATGCTCATCATCATCATCGTCGTCGTCACCGTCGTCGACATTTTGAGCCGCAACATCCGAAAGCGCATCGTGTGATGTGGTTATGCTAGACGTGTGATGATTCCCGAGGTAGTACGCTTTGTTAAACCCCCTCCCCGCCCCCAAATCTGCGTGCGAGGCGGGGGTTTTTGTGTTTTTTAGGGGGAGGAATAGGGCGCTTGGAGCTGGAGCTATACCCGATAGGGCTAGGCTTTAGGATGGGTGCGCGAGGGGAAAAGGCGAAAAGCCTATTTGCTGTCGGCATCGGGGGTGCCGAGGAAAAAGCAGTGTCGTTGTGGAACCATGGGGTTGGCTTCGGCACCGGAGGTGCCGACGTGTCGATAGGGGTTAGGATGGCTCGGGTTTCGGGGGTGCAGCCAGTTTGGC
The DNA here is from genome assembly GCF_000698105.1 of Geomicrobium sp. JCM 19037. NCBI lineage: Bacteria > Bacillati > Bacillota > Bacilli > Caryophanales > Geomicrobium > Geomicrobium sp. JCM 19037. Next base: position 15,685 of record NZ_BAWZ01000057.1, read on the forward strand.
CGACGCGACCCCCCTAGCCGGAACAAAAACCAGCGACAAACGCGTTCTTGTCCGGAGAGACCCCCTAGCCGGAACAAAAACCAGCGACTCACACGTTCTTGTCCGGACAACCCTCCTAGCCGGAACAAAAACCGGCGACAAAC
>NZ_BAWZ01000056.1:0-17709 GCF_000698105.1 Geomicrobium sp. JCM 19037
GCAAAAATCCCCTCATACAACAAAAACGAGACCCGCTCGGGTCTCGTTTTTATGTTTATAATCCGAATACAACAGGCATCCAGTAGTAGACAGCGAGTGTGATGACATTGGATGCAATCGCTATGTGAAACATAATATCCTCTTTTTAATGACAAATGTAACTACTCAATGTATTTCAATCCCATCATAATACAGATAATAACGAATGGATGGTGATTTGGATGACGATCGCGTCGATGAAAGGAATTGTAAAACGGTACAAAAATCAAATCGTACTTGATTATATTGATCTGGAAATTCATGAAGGTGAGATTGTCGGGCTTCTCGGTCCGAACGGTGCAGGTAAAACGACGCTCATTCACGGCTTATGGGCATTATTCCTTTTGATCAAGGAACGATTCAGCTTTTTGGAGAAGGGGGTAAAGTTTTTCATAATAAAAATAAGGAGAAAATGGGGCTTGTCACCCAGGATCTAACGGTGTTTCATGAACTTACAGCGAAAGAAAATCTCGAATTTTTCGCCGGGGTGTATGGACTTGAAGGAGAAGATAAGAAAAAGAGGGTGCAAGAGGCGTTAGCGTTTGTCGGACTCTCTTCAAAGGCGAAGCAGTCACCTAATAAATTCTCTGGGGGCATGATGCGAAGGTTAAATATTGCTTGTGCACTAACTCATCGCCCGAAATTTCTCGTCATGGATGAGCCAACGGTAGGGATTGATCCTCAGTCGAGAAATCACATTCTGGAGGCTGTGAAGAAGTTGAGAGATCAAGGTACGACAATTCTGTATACAACACATTACATGGAAGAAGTTCAAGCCATTGCTAGTCGAGTCGTCATTATGGACCAAGGTCAAATTATAACAGCAGGCTCAGTGGAAGAGCTAACTAAAAATATTCAGCATGAAGAAAAAATCCTCATTGATGTGAATGACGTAACAAATGTCCCGATTCCACGCCTTGAAAAACTTGATGGAGTAAAACGCATTCATGTGCAAGGCTCTACGATTCAAATTATATCTAGCGTTGGTGCTGGCAACCTGGATCGTGTGCTTTCCATTGTGAAAGAAACGACCGGAGTGGTCGGTATTCAAACGGAAAAGCCGAATCTTGAAGATGTGTTTCTCACACTTACTGGGAAACAACTCCGAGACGGGGAGGATGAGCGGGAATGAGAGAGCTTGTTACGATTCGATTTATTGGACTGCGAATGAGCCGTGATTGGCTTACGATGCTACTATTGCTCGTCATACCGATTGTGCTCGTCACAGTGTTTTCGATCGTACTTGGAGATGCACCTGGAAGTGATATGTTGTTGAGAAATGAAACGGTTGTTTTGCTCGTACTCGCTTTTCAGTTGTTTGGTGGAGCAGTAACGATGAACTACGTGCATGGTGATCTCTTCTCAGAGTACAAATATCGACTACGTTCGTTACCGATGAATACAACGCTTTACGCCTTCACGATTATGTTAGCCGGCATCCTCTATTCAATCGTTCTAGGTGCCATTCTTATTGGGTACACGACCTTTATTTGGGACGTGAACTGGGGGGATTTTGCATGGTCCATGCTAGTCATTACACTCATGTCCGCGTTATCAAGTATTCTTTGTCTCGTGTTCACCTTCTCGGTGCGTAACTTTAAAATTGCTGAACGAATAAGTGAGATTTACGGTGTAGGGCTCATTTTACTAGCCGGCATGTTTTTCCCAATGCCTGACAACACACTGATCAATGGGTTTAATGAATACGTGAATCCAATTATGCTCGCCTATTCTTCCATTGATAATATGCGGAGTGGTTTAACGATGGAAGCGATCGTAAATTCGGGCCTTCTCATTGGAATTATTGTACTTGTTTCAATTGCCCTGTTCCTAGTTGGTCGGAGGCGAATGCCATGACGATTTTTACCTTCGCGCTTAAACGCACGTTAAGAGATCGAACGAACATTCTATTTTTGACACTGTTCCCCGTAGCTGCGATCTTTCTGCCCGACCAACAATATTGGCCATTGCTTCCACTTGGTTATCAGTACTTTGGGGTGTTGATGTTGTTTGTGAGCATTCGTCTTACGAGCATTATGCTTGACGATCGGCAGAAAGGAGTCGTCAAAAGGCTTGCCGCTGCACCAGTTTCTCACTTTCAATATTTATGGCAAAACTTACTTGCATTTGCCATCATTATGTTCGGGCAAAGTGCTATCTTTATTTATGGGGGCAGCTTTATGGACACGAGCTCCACGATCCATGGCATTTGCTCCTATTGTATACGGTGTTTACGTTCACATCGGTTAGCATTAGTCTCGCTTGGAACTCATTTTATCGGAGCAAAGAATCGTCATTTCTTGTGTTTATGTCCGTCATTACGATAATGGCAATATTGGGAGGCGTTATATTTCCTGTAGAAATGTTACCCGACACCTTCCAAAAAGTAGCTGTAATCTTCCCGACATATTGGTTTGTAGAAGGCATTGAGTGGATTGTGTCAGGAGAGAATGCAGTCGATCTTCTTCTCATCTATGGCGTATTGATGCTCTATGGGACGTTCTTTTGATCATCGGCAGTGTTCGAAAAATTGGTTAGGCTTAACCCCCGCAGCTATTGAGCTGGGGGGTAGACGGGTTTTAGTATTCAGAAAAGGGGTGATGCGAATGGTCAATGTTTGGCGCTTTATGAATATCTTCTTCTTAATTGCGTTATGGATTGGGCAAGGTGTTGACTTAAGTGGCTTTCTGTTCGTACTCATCTTTGCCGTTCTGATCAGCCTCCGTTGGCGAATTGAACTGCCTGATTGGACAATCATGATTGACCTTTTACTATGTGTGGTGTTTATTCCTTTTTGGGATAGCAGTGCATACGGTCTTTTACTGCCCGCATTTGAAATGATGAGGCGGAAAAAATATCGATATGTGATAATCGTTATGTTCATTTTAGTCGTCTATCAATTGGACTCTTTATTCTTATTATGGTTTCTGTTCCAAGCAGGTCTTTTTGGAGTGTGGACAGGTGAAGCGGATGTACAGCGTGCGGAATCGTTAAAAGAAGCAGATCAGGAGCGAAAAGCTCGTTATGAGTTAGAGGCAGTAAAAGAAGAATTGTTAAAGGCGAGTCGTGATGCCGCACACCTCGCAGAAGTGACGGAGAGAAATCGTATTGCCAGGGATCTACATGACCATGTCGGTCATGACTTAACGGGAGCCAACCTGGCGTTACAGGCATATGAGCAACTTGAAGGGCGACATGCGAAAGACATGTTAAACGAAGTGAGGCAGAGGGTTGAAAGAAGCACAGTAATGCTAAGAGACACCGTTCACGACATGACCCCGGTGACAAGAATAGGTGCCGATCGTTTAGAACAAATTACGGCAGAGTATCCTCGTATTCCGGTTTCGTTCCAAAAGACTGGCAACACAGAACAAGTGCCGATTCATTTTTGGAGTTTGCTTGAACCGTGTTTAAAAGAAGCGCTCACCAACGTGTCTCGCCATAGTGATGCGACACGTGTTAATGTTCAGCTCGATGTGACGGAGCGTTTCGTAAGGTTAAGTATTCAAGATGATGGTCGTGGTACAAAGCCAGCGGCTGAAGGAAGTGGGGTCCGTAATTTGAAGTTGCGCGCACGTTCTTTTGGAGGTAGCGTATCCGTAAATGTGACTGATGGATATTTGATCGTTTGTATCTTGCCGTTAGAGGAGGATAAACTGTGAAGCTCTTGCTCGTTGATGATGATCCGCTCGTTCGACAAAGCTTGCAACTCTTGCTAAGTAAAGAGTCTGATATTGAGGTTGTGAGTGTTGCTGCCGATGGGGAGGAAGCGATCGCTCATTGTAGGGTGGACGTGCCCGATGTAATTCTCATGGATATTCGTATGCCGAATATGGATGGAATTACATGCACAGAACACGTGAAATTGTTATGGTCCAATGTGCGAATTATGATGCTTACTACGTTTAAAGATGAACAGAACATTCGCCTTGCTCTAAACGCTGGCGCGGTTGGTTATATTTTAAAATCAACACCCGTCGATCAGATGGCTCAACAAGTCCGTGCGGTTGCCGCTGGTAGTTCGGTGTTAGACAACGATGTACTTAGAGAGATTATCGGGCCTAAACGAGCAGTTGGCGAATCGTTTACTCAACTCACAGTGCGGGAAAACGAGATTGTCCAGGCGATTGCCCAAGGATTATCCAATCAAGAGATTGCTGAATCTTTGTACTTAAGCGTTGGAACAGTGAGAAATACACTTTCTGTCATTTTAGATAAAATGGAGCTAAGAGATCGAACGCAGCTCGCCATTCATTATTGGAAGCTCCGGGGGCAGGGGTGAAGGTGGCCGCGCCACACGCTCGCATCGTGAAACCTTCATGTTTAAGCCGTCCTCCGTAGAGCGTCCTATGTGGGGATTTCGTTATTAAAAATGAACGCTTAACATGCAAATCTCCACATAAAAAGCGGGAATCCCCCCGTAGAGTCTTTTTATGAGGGGATCCATGCCAGATTTACACGTAAATCCGAAAAACCCCCCCATACAACAAAAACGAGACCCGCTCGGGTCTCGTTTTTCTGTTTTATAATCCGAATACAACAGGCATCCAGTAGTAGACAGCGAGTGTGATGATGACGATGGATGCAAGGTTAAGCCAAACACCGGCTTTTGCCATATCGCCAATTTCGAGATAACCGGCACTGAATACGGCTGTGTTCGGCGGTGTTGCAACGGGTAGCATGTAACAAGAACCAGCCGAAAGTGCAGCGGCAGCCATAAGTGGCAATGGATCGATGCCGAGCGCAAGTCCCATTCCGAGTGTAAGCGGCAGAACAAGGTTGGCAACGGCAGTGTTGGATAAGATTTCTGTAATTGCAAGTACGATGACGACTAAGAGCAAGATGATAAAGAATACTTCTAGCCCTTGAAGCATGCCGAGCAAGTCTCCGATATGTTCGTTGAGTCCAGATGAACTAAACCCGGCGGCGATCGCCATACCCCCACCGAAGAGGATAAGTACGCCCCACGGGAGACGGGTCATATCTTGCCATTCAAGAATGCGTTCGCCTTTTTTGTTACTTGGAATAAAGAACAATAGCAAAGCTCCAAACACGGCGACGGATCCGTCATGAATGAAATCAAGGTCTTCAATAAACGGTAACGTTACCCATAGAAGAACGGTGAGACCGAAGGCAATGGATACCATAAACTCGTTGTAATTGAATTTGCCAAGTTTTTTCTTTTCTTCTTTAATAAAATCGATGTTTCCTGTGTTGCCTTCTTCATCATTTTTCGTAATTTTAAAGGCAATTCTCGTAAGGTAAAAGTAGAGAATGACAAGCATGAGAAGGCAACAGGCCCTGCGAACATGAACCATTCAACAAAGGTAACAGTTCGACCTAATTGTTCATAAGCGATTCCGGCAAGAACAGCATTTGGAACGGCGGCGACGATCGTTGCTAGACCACCGATCGTCGCAGCATAAGCGACAGAGAGCAAGATGCTTTTTGAAAATGATCGCAAGTTATCTCCGCTTAAGATCTGCTTGTCCTTCACTTCTTTAATGAGGCAACCGCAACGGGAAGCATCATGAGAGCAGTGGCCGCGTTCGATACAAACATAGAAATGGCGGCTGTCGAGATAATAATACCGAGAATGATTCGTTGGCTTTGTGAGCCGATCATTCCGATAATGCCTAGTGCAATTCGGCGGTGCAAGTTCCATTTTTCAATGGCGATGGCAATAACGAAACCACCGGCGTACATGAAGATAACCGGGTTAGCGTAAGCAGACGCAATCGTTCCCATTTCTGCTCCTTGAAGAACAGGGATGAGCACAATTGGGACGAGGGAAGCAGCTGCCATCGGAATGGCTTCTGTAATCCAGAATGTCGCGACGAGCATCGTGACTGCAAGAACGACGCGGGGCTCATGGCCCATTATGCTATCAGGAATAAGGAAATATGTGAGTAAGAATAAAGCTGGACCTAAAAATAAGCCAATCATATTTCGCTTAGAATAGCTGGAGGATGGTGGGTTTGTTGTCTCGTTCATAGAGCACCTCTTTCTTCGATTCAAACGATCGGTTCATGTTATAATAGCGGTAGTTCATTTTTGCTGAAAACGTTTTCATCAGATAGTAAATCTTAAGGCATGAGAAGATCATAATGTATTGCTTTAAAGAAAGCAATATCTTTTTAGTGGGATTTTTATTTGTGATAAATACTAATACAGGAGGCCTATCATGCAAGCGGATCTCAAAACCCAAGCCGAAGCTGAAGAAGTATTGAAAGAACATCAACAATTTTTCTACTCAGGTGCAACGAAAAGTATAGATTTTCGATTAGACCAGCTAAAGAAATTAAAGAAAATCATTCAAAATCAAGAAGAAGAAATCTATGAAGCGCTACAACTCGACCTTGGCAAAAACCAATTTGAAACGTATGCGACAGAGATTGGCATCGTGCTTACAGATATTGAAGAAGCCATTCAGCAACTGCCGAAATGGGCAAAGCCTGAAAAAGTAAAAACACCGGCGTTTATGCAGCCTTCCAAAAACTACGTCGTCCACGAACCGTACGGCACGGTGCTTATTATGGGCCCCTTTAATTACCCGTTTCAATTGTTAATTGAGCCGTTAATTGGCGCGATTGCGGCAGGGAACTGTGCGGTGTTAAAGACGTCTGAGCATACGCCGGCAACGAGTCGACTCGTAAAAAGCATGGTGGAAAAGATTTTCTACAAAGAGTACATCCGCGTGATTGAAGGTGGCGTTGAAACGAATTCTTCTCTTATCCATGCCCCATTCGACTATATTTTTTTCACAGGCAGTACAGCCGTCGGCAAAATTGTTATGGAAGCTGCGGCGAAAAACCTCACCCCCGTTACGTTGGAGCTCGGTGGAAAAAGCCCAGCGGTCGTCCACCGGGATGCGAATTTGAAGCGAGCTGCAGAGCGAATTGTGTGGGGGAAGCTGCTAAACAACGGTCAAACGTGTATTGCGCCTGATTATGTGCTCGTCCATGAGGATGTGAAAGAAAAGCTTGTTGCACTTATGAAAAAGCGAATCGAAGCTTTTTATGGGACGGATATTCAGCATAATGCCGATTATGGCCGGATTGTGAATGACGGTCATTTTGACCGACTTGCTTCGCTCATTCATGAGGACGCAGACTATATTATCTATGGCGGAGCATCTGAGCGAGCGGACCGTTATATCGAGCCTACGCTGCTTGACGTGCCATCTCGAGAAGGCGCAAAGTCGATGGAAGATGAGATTTTTGGTCCGATCTTGCCGATCCTCACGTATCAAGACTTAGATGTTGAACTTCGAGAGTTTCAACAGTTGCCAAAGCCGCTTGCTTTTTATTTCTTCTCCGAAGATGACGGTCTTCAAGATGATGTGATGGCGCGGGCGTCGTTTGGGGGTGGTTGTGTGAACGATACGATCATGCATGTCGCAAATCCGCATTTGCCGTTCGGTGGTGTCGGTGATTCGGGTATGGGTAATTATCACGGGGTGTATAGTTTTGAGACGTTTAGCCATAAGAAAAGCATTTCGAAGCGAAGTTCAAAAGTGAAAGTGTCGTTTATGTACCCACCGTACAAAAACAAGCTCGGTCTGATTAAGAAGTTCCTGAAATAAGGAGGCAAACAGATGGACAATACGTATTTGATAACGGGTTATCCAGGATTTATTGCGAGCAGAATTGTAAAAGAGATCATTCAAACGGAACACGTGGACCATCTCTATTTACTCGTGCTTCCTGATATGAAGGAACGGGCAAAAGCGGCTGCCGAGTCGCTTTTGCTCTTTGAAAACCAAGTGACGATCGTTGAAGGAGATATTACGAAACGAGACTTCGGATGGACACGGGAGCTTTCGCATAATTTGAAACGTTCGGTTACGCATGTGTTCCACCTTGCTGCGATCTACGACTTGGCTGTGAAAAAGAAACAAGCTGAAGCCGTGAATGTGGATGGAACTCGTAACGTTAATCGTTGGACAGAAGGTGTTAAGCAGCTGAAACGCTACGTGTATTTTAGTACTGCCTACGTTTCAGGCGACCGGAGAGGTACGATTTTAGAGAGGGAACTCGTTCGAGGACAATCCTTCAAAAACCATTACGAAAAAACGAAATACGACGCTGAAGTGCTTGTGGAAGAAGTGAGTAAAACGACCCCTACAACGATCATTCGACCAGGCATCGTTCGTGGTGATTCTGTGACCGGAGAGACGGCAAAGTTCGACGGTGTGTATTTTTATTTGAACATTTTGGAGCGCTTTAGGCAACTTCGTTTGCCACGTGTGCCGCTCGTTGCAAGTAGCGAAGCGAAAGGGAATTTTGTGCCGGTCGATTATGTCGTCAGCGCGGCCGTGTATTTAGGACATAAGGATGTTGGGGCAGGGAAAACGTATCACCTCACCGATCCGAATCCGTTTAGTATGCGCGAAGTATTCCATATGCTTTCTGAAGCTTATTTAGGCAAGACACCAAAAGCGGGAATCGCTTCAAAGCTAGCTGGCAACCGTTTATCTAAACCGTTAGAGAAGTATTTTCGAGTGGAAAAAGAAGCACTTGCTTATGCGGCAGTCGATGCCGATTACGATACCGAGCAAGCGGAGCGTGATTTACAGGGCAGTGGGATTGTATGCACCCCATTCGATGAGACGGTCGGTGCGTTGGTTCACTATTATTACGAGCATAAAAACGATAAAGACAAGCATATTCAACGATAACGGGGGGAGACGATGAAGCAAAATTGGCTACGATTGATTCTCCCACTCGTGGTGGTGCTTGTATTGATTTTTGTTAGCTCTACGATGTCTTATGAGATGCAAGATATCCGGCCTTTACTTGCCAGCCTTCCTGGACTAGGGTTGTTCAGTCAAACGTTTGGGTGGGTGTCGTTTACATATGGAGCAAGTGTGATTAGCATTGAAGCGTTAGGCGCGGCAGGTTTATTGAATTTTTTGTCCGCAAAGGGACGCACGTTGCGGTCTTTGCTGTACTCGCGTTTCTCGTCTACCGACTTTTTAACGGGATCGGCTTTGCAACAATGAAAAGTGCTTCAATTACAATGCTCATTGGTGTAGGCTTTGCAACGTTTGATGAAATGAGACAAGCCTTTCATCCAGACCGAAGTGGGATGTGGCAAGACGTACTTCTAGATACAATTGGGGTCGTCATTGGTCTCATGATTGCCATACAGTTTTATCGAAAAAGAGGGGGAAAACGATGAACTTGGGGCATTTCCAACAATATGTACAAGAGTTTTGTAAAGAAAAGGGATTTGAAGATGTGACGGATGAACAGCGCTACCTCTATTTGATGAGTGAAGTCGGGGAAGTGAGTGATGCGCTTCTAAAACTTCAGTTCGCCGGTGAAGACAAAAAAACAGACATTCGTGACAATCTAGGTCACGAGTTATTTGATGTGATCTGGAATGCTGTTGAGATTGCCAATCGTCATGACATTGATTTAACGAAATCGTTTGAAGAAAAAATGAAAATTAATCATGGGCGGGAATGGTAACGTCCAAGTGTGGAGGATACGGTTGGAAAAGATTGTTAGAGACATCATGCGATCCATCAATAAGAGGGAGGGTCGGTCAGTCATCGGTATTTCCGGTCACGGTGCTGCGGGCAAGACGACATTTGCCGAGCAACTCGTGGAGAGACTTGGCCCGAGCGTGGACTATCTTAATACCGATCCGTATATTATCAGTTCAGCCGTCCGCAAATATGCGACCATTGCGTATGAGTATAAGGGCGCGTTGCATCAGTTTAAAATGACGGCGTGTCACCCGGATGCCCACCACACGTTGGCATTAGAGCGAGACGTTGTCCAAATTCGAGAAGGCATTCCCTTTAAAACGTTGGACACTCATTACATGCCAAGCACGCTCATATCATCAGAGGCGAACGTAAGCATCGTTGAAGGTATGAGTGTCGCATTTACAAATCTGGATCTTTACGACATGCTCATCTATTTTTATACAGACGAAGCGACAGAGCTCGCGAGAAGAGGCGTTCGTGACGTCTCCGAACGAGGCAGAACTTATGAGTTTTTGGATCAATCCCATTATCAACGGCGCATTCAGTACGACCTGTTTATGCACCGTACCGTGAGCATTTCGATATCGTAATAAGGAATTCGGATGAGACTGGGTCGTAGAGAAGCATGACGTTAGGTAATGAGATTCCTCTTTGATTGGAGAATGTGATCCGGGCAGCTCTTAGTGTAAAGAGCCAATAAGCTGTCGGCGCGAGCCGCGCCGAACCGAGTCCGATTTGGCGTCGGCCCCGCTGGGGCCGACGTGTCATTGGCACTTCATCCTGGAATCTACGCGCAAGTTGGAACAAACTGCGCGCACATGGGGGAAACTCGCGCGCAAAATGACTCACCTAGCACCGCGCTACCCCTCCAACCCAACCCCAACAGCGCAAATCAGGAAAATGTTACGTTCATTCTATATGAATAATCTCCATTATTCCCCGACTTTAGCTCAGTTTAAAGCAAGCCGTCCTTCATCATTCCAGCAAGCGGTGTATCCAGCTTTCCGCTAATCTTTTGTGCGGAGGAGGCAAGTTGGTCGGCGTGTTTTTGACCGTTTCTCATCGCTTCTTTTTCATCGACGGTTTGCACGATCCGGTCTTCAACAACCACGTTGCCATCAATCATCACAAATTCGACTTCTTGCCCGCTTGCCGAGAACACGAGGTTCGGCACGATGTTACGAATGGGACCATCGATGCGTGGAAAGAGTGCGGGAGAGTGGAGGTCGAGCATAATCAGGTCCGCTTTTTTCCCCGGTGTTAAAGACCCGATTTCATGGTCCATACCGATGGCCTTTGCTGCGTTAATCGTCGTTGCTTTTAACATTTGCCAAGCGGGAAATAATGTTGGGTCTTGGTATTTGCATTTATTTAAGATTGATGTGAATTTCATCTCATTAAACATGTTGTTGCAATTGTTTCCTGGGGCTTGATCAGAGCCAAGGGCGAAGCGGTCGCTCGTCTCTAAGAATTCTTTCGCTGGCGGAACAATCCCATCAATAATGCCGATGCTACCTGAGCAAAGGATCATTGCTGCACCAGAGGAGGCGACGGTTTTCGTTTCTTTTGCGGTTGCTTCAGTTAAGTGTACAGCCATTAAACGCTCGTTTAAAAACCCATGTTCTTCTAAGTATGGAATGCTTCGTTTTCCGTAACGCAAAAGCATCTGATCGATTTCACGATCGCCTTGTGCAACGTGCATGTGAAGCCCCGTATTATATTTTTCTGCTAGCGATTGAATGTCGAGCAGCAGTTCTAGCGACATCATATCTGGTCCTTGTGGACCGAAAAGGCACGTAATCCTTCCGTTTTCTGTTTCGTGGTATTGTTCAAACAACTCTACGTTAGACTGCCGCTTACGTTCACCAACGGCAGGGTCAAATGCATACAATTCGCCGACTTCGCGATCCTCACTTTTTGACTCTGTCATTTCATTAATCATGTCACACACGCGAGCGCGCGTACCGAGTTGGACATGGTTTTTGACAATGTTTGTCATGCCTGCATCATAGTCGCAAATCGTCGTTGTTCCTGCTTTCACAGCTTCAATAAGGTTCACGAGTGAACCAGCTGTGCGTTGTTCACCAGTGAGAAATTGCATAAACGGCCAAAGCCTTTTTCCATCCAATGGTGGGTGTCTTGAGCAACACCGCGAAGAATACCAAGCCCACTATGCATATGGCGTCAATCAGCCCAGGCATTATGACTTTATTGTGGGCAGAGATCACACGGTGCGCAGTATATGATTTTTTTACTTCAGCAGTTTCACCTACTGCGACAATTTTATCTTCTTTTACACAAACTGCCCCGTCAGCAATGATGCCTAAACCTGTACCTTCCATCGTAATCACCAGCGCGTGTTCAAATAAATAATCTCCAGTCATCAACGGATTCACTCCTTTTTAATTCATTATAACGTAAAAATATGTCAGAAAAGAGGGTTAATTCTAACAGTGCTTATGGAACGTATGCTAGACTCTATAAAAAGAGGAGGCGGTTGGTATCGCACTGGAAATGGTTGTTCTGAACGAAACGGATGCACAAGTTGCCGAAGAAGGTGGAGCATCGCGGTTGGCACTAGCGACGTCGATGAATGAAGGCGGTAGAACCCCTGATATTGGAGTTATCGAAAGCGTTATAAACACGGTGGGTGTGCCAGTAAGGGTAATGATTCGTCCGAGCGGAGGTTCGTTTACATATTGTGATGAGGAACAAGTGAAGATCGCACAGACGGTCAAAGAAATTGCCGAACTTGGCGGTGTAGACGGTATCGTCGTTGGTGCACTAACCGCAAGTGGTCACGTAGATCGGACATTTCTAGAGAAAGTCATCCCCGTAACGAAGGGGATGAAACTAACGTTTAATCGCGCGATCGATAATACGGTAGACATCCACGAAGCGTACGATGCAATTTGTGACTATAAAGAATTTGTCACCGATGTGCTTACATCTGGAGGTAGACCGAAAGCTGAAGACGCATTGCTCGTCTTACGGGAGATGATGGCTCAGTCATGGGAGCGAAAAGGGCCGGTCATTATGCCGTGTTCAGGCATTACTGGTAATAACTTAGCGTACATTCACCGATTTCTCTATGCGAAATACTATCAGATTGGTACCGCAGCAAGGGTGGATCGCTCGTTCGACCAACCGCTTGAACTAGAACAGGTGCAACAGCTTAGCGCGTTATGCGAATAATAGATTAAAGGATCGATCAATATGCCAACACTGTATATCATGAGGCACGGGGAGACGGTATGGAACCGTGAGCACAGAATGTAAGGATGGTCGGACTCGGAACTTACGACTAACGGCGTGGAAAGTGCAAAGCGTATGCAAGGACGATTAGCTCGTTTAAGTCTGGATGCGATTTACTCTAGCCCAAGCTTGAGAACGCGCACAACCGCTCAAATTGTTAGAGGCGACCACCTTGCCCCAGTTCAGTATGATGAACGTATAAAAGAAATGAACATGGGTGAGTGGGAAGGGCGAACTCAATCAGAAATTAATGAGAAGTACCCGAAACAATCATTTGCATTTTGGAATACCCCTCATACGTTTACACCTGTTCATGGTGAACATTTTGAAGACGTACGAACGAGAGTGGCGTTATTTTTGGAAGCAATTAAACACGTTTCAGGAAACATTCTTATCGTTACACATGCGATTGTCATAGAAACATTACTGCAAATGGCGAAAGGCAATTCGCTAGAACAGTTTTGGGATCCTCCATTTATTCATCATTCAACGATGACTTACTTTGAGTTGAACGAGCAGTTGGTGTACATAGGTGTGGTGAACAATGATTAGAAAAGCAGTCGGTGCAATTATTTATCAACAGGACAACTATTTGCTCGTTTATAAATCAAACATCAACACAACGCTCGGCAAACAAACGATTTCATCAGCATGGGATTTTGTGAAAGGCGGCGTCGAGGCGCGGGATGCTGACCTTGAGAGCGCTTTATTACGGGAACTAAAAGAAGAGACTGGTTCTACAAAATACCGAATCCATAAACAATTTGAACGGCTGCTCAGTTTTGAATTCGAAAAGTCAATTCAAGAAAAGATTGGCTTTGAGAAACAAGAAACGACGATGTTTCTTGTCGAGTTTATAGGAAAGATTTCTCACCTCCAACCTGTTGATCAAGAGATTACGCGAGTGCGCTTTGTGAAGAAACATACACTTGTCGGGACGCTTTCCCATGACGAGACGAAATCTTACGTTTCTGATTTGTGGAGTGAGTTGTGAAAGTCACAGTAAAGAGTGGAAAATAGAGTTTATAAAGTGATAGCCTTATGTCTATAAATCAAGGAAACTTCCTCAAAAATGTGTCCTTTCTCCTGAAGTTGAATATGCTATGTGTGGATTTACTTTTTTGGAGGTGTACACATTTATGAACTTTGAAAGACCATCCAATCGCCGCCGTCGGCGTGGAATTGAAGTGAATAACAACCTAATCAACGGTCCAGGCATCGTCGGGGGTGGTGGAAATGGGGGATTTCCAACGACCCCAACGACCCCGACGACTCCAACAATCCCAACAAGTCCGACGGTCCCAACGTCTCCGACGCAACCGACAGGCACGGGCATAACAGGGATCACTGGCCCAACGGGCCCGACGGGTCCAGGTGCAGGCGCTACCGGTCCGACAGGTCCAACCGGAGCAACTGGCCCGACAGGTGCCACTGGCGCCCCTGGAACGGGAGCAACAGGTGTGACGGGTCCGACAGGTGTGACTGGGGTCACTGGCGCGACAGGCTTAACAGGAGCAACCGGCGTTACGGGAGCGACAGGTATTGGAATTACTGGAGCAACAGGAGCAACCGGAGTTACAGGTGTGACTGGAGCAACCGGCGTTACGGGAGCGACAGGCATTGGAATTACGGGAGCAACGGGAGCAACCGGAGCAACCGGAGTTACAGGTGTGACCGGAGCAACCGGCGTTACGGGAGCGACAGGCATTGGAATTACTGGAGCAACAGGAGCAACCGGCATTACTGGAGTAACCGGAGCAACCGGTGTAACAGGGGTGACGGGCCCGACGGGAGCTACTGGTGTGACTGGTATTACTGGAGCGACAGGAACAGGACCGTCCCCGACTACGACGTTTGGGTTTGCTGCCAATACGACCGCTCCTACCATCGCGGTTATTCTTGGTGGTACGAATGTGCCGTTGCCAAGCAACCAGTCACTCAATAACATGGCTGTAGGTGCTGCGAATGAACAGTTTACGATCAGTGGGGCGGGGACGTACCAGATTTCGTATAGCTTACGGTTCACTGCGGGTGTGTTAGTCAGTTCTCGGGTACTGCAAAACGGAGTGACAATTCCACAATCGGTTGTCTCACCAACCGTTGCGCTTACGAACGCATCAGCGAATTTCATTGTGACTTTAGCTGCAGGAGATACGATTACACTACAACTATTTGGATTGCTCGGAGCTGCAATACTGCAAGGCGGGCAAGGAGCTGCGTTGTCCATCGTTCGCATCGCTTAACGTTAAGGAAGGGAGAAGCTCCCTTTCTACATAAAAAAGTTAGAATGTTTTTTCTTTTCCTTTTTTGGGTAACAATGAAATAGAGGTGATACCATGAGTCGGGTCAAACAGAAAACGACGAAGCAAGATGGGTTCTCGGTTTTCGTTGAGATGGTCGTTTATGTTGGTGCTTTCATTAGGGGATTTTTTAAGTGAAGTCATTGTCATTCGGCAGTGACTTTAGTCATATTTTCTACAAAATTATGAACGTATGTGCCGTTTGCAGGGGGCGGGTATGTCGGTGAAGAACCTTTCATATATAGCAGAAAGGGGAATTCATCATGACTGGAGCGGGAGGGTGGAAAAACCCAAGTTTGTTGCTTTTTGCAATTGGCATTTCAAGTGTGGGTAATTTCGTCTATTTAGTAGCGATTAATATTATGGTATTACAGTTAACAGGTTCGGCGGCGGCTGTAGCTGGATTGTGGATCATCGGTCCACTTACTAATATCGCTACGAAATTTTGGACAGGAAGTTTTATTGATTATCGTAGCAAGAAAAATATTATGCTCGTTACATATGTTTTGCGTGCGTTGTTCATATTTATGATTCCGCTTGCCCCGAACATGGTCGTCATTTATGGGGTGCTTGTCATTTTAAGTGTAGCTCAAGCGTTCCATACACCAGCATCGATGACATACATTGCGATGACGGTGCAAAAAGAGAAGAGAAAGCGATTTAATGCGATCCGTTCGTTTTGTGATTCTAGCGCATTTATTATTGGGCCTGCAATTGGCGGCGCGCTGATCTATTTGAGCACTGTAGAATTGACGTTGTGGCTGAATGCTGGCTTCTTTATATTAGCAGCTCTACTTTTGCTGTTCCTACCGAAAGCCGAAGAAACGAATCGTGAGGCAATTCCATCATTAACAGTGCGGCAAGTCGTGCGTGATTTTTCTATCGTAAAGGAATTTATGGCGAATCACAGGTATGTGACCTTCATTTATCTTGGGTTTATTGTCGTGGCGACGTTCACGTTTGCAATGGATGCACAAGAAGTCGTGTTTGTTCAGCAAGTCATTGGTCTTTCCGAAGTGGATTACACTTTACTCATTAGTATAACGGGGATCGGTGCTGTTGTCGGTGCGTTTGCGCTCTCAATTTTTTCAAATCGGGTATCAATTCGGTCGATGATTGCGGTCGGCATTTTCATGATGGCGTGTGGATATGTGATTTATGCGTTTTCGTGGTCATTCACATCGATTAGTGTTGGATTTATTCTACTAGGCTTTTTCAATGTGTTTTTGAATGCTGGAATCCTAACTTTCTATCAAAACAACATTCCTACCGCGGTGATGGGCAGGGTGACGAGTATTTTTCAGTTAATTCAAAGCGTGCTTCATGTTGGTTTTATTCTCGGTGTTGGGGTTTTTGCTGATCTCATATCACTTCGACTTATTATTGTACTACTTGCTGTCATTATGCTCGTTATGAGTGTCGGATTTGCAATGTCTGTGTTGGCGCCTAAACGCAAGTCGTTCTTTCAAGAAGAAGGGGGGAACAGTAATGGTTGAATGGGTTCGTTCATTGCCGAGAAGCTTTTATTTAACCATCATTATTGCAATTAGTGTATTTATTCTCGCAATGTTAATGGTCACGATACTTACCGGCGATATACTTTGGGTAAGCATTACAAGTATGGTGCTCGTCCCAATGCAACTCATCTGTTTATGGATTATCAATTTCGTAATCAATAACAAAAGCAGTTGATGTGACTACACTTGCCACATCAACTGCTTTTTTAATAACTTCCTCATTGAAAAGAGTTTTTGCCAACCGGAGTCTTTTTTTACGGAGATTCACCGTCTTCAATCGGTAAATGTATCGACACGGTGGTCCCTTTTCCAGGCTTGCTTGTGACATCAATTGATCCTCCGTGGTGATGGACGAGTTCTTTTGTAATTGTCATTCCAAGTCCACTGCCCTCGGTTCGCTCCTGTGAAGATTTGCCCCGATAATACCGATCAAACAGCTTTGTTAGTGTTTCTTCATTCATGCCTTTGCCGTTATCAATGATGTGAACGGTTAATGCGTTATTTTCAACCCGTTCAGTACGCACGCGGACGTGTGTTTCAGGATTGTTATGTTTTATGGCATTATCAAGCACGTTGCCAATCATACGGACGAACCATCTAGGATCGACATTAACGATCAAATTTGTTGATTCATGATCTAAGACGATCGTTTGACCTGTATGTTCAAATGCTCGATGCTCTTGTTAAGAAGAGGTTCGAGGGGAACCGTTTGTTTCTGAAGAAACATTCGGTTACTTTCAAGGTGATACGTTAAGTTTAAGTCTTCGATGAGCGTGCTCATGAAACTCGACCGCTCATTTAAGGTCGTCCCCACTTCAATAATTTCTTCCTTGTCCCATTCGTACGCCTTGTTTGAAAGCATAATCGAGTACCCTTGTATCGAAGATAAAGGTGTTTTCATGTCATGAGACAATCCGGCAATCCACGCTTCACGACTCGCTTCCAGTTCAATTCGTTTGGCTTTGTTGTGTTCCAACTGTGCGGAAAGTTTTGAGAGTGAGTGGTACAATTCTTGATAAAAACGATACGGTCGTTTCCATTCTCCCTTTTTCGTTTTTCCGAACGCAGCAGGAGGAGTGAAATCACCGTCTCCGAGCTG
>NZ_BAWZ01000055.1:0-22244 GCF_000698105.1 Geomicrobium sp. JCM 19037
CCGGCCATCACATGCTTGTGCCAGGTGGTGAGTCTCGGTTACAACTTTCTACCTTCGGAAAACGTTTTTCGTGTTGCCCCCAACCTTTGCAGTGACCAACAACGATCGGCAACGAGATGAATTTCAACACGCAATACGCAAGCACTCACCCAGAAAGACCTATCTCTGACATCCGATTCAGTGAATTTCTTTCATTCAACGTATACAGATGCATTCGACGTAAGAAGTTTGTTGCGGTAAAATTATAATGATTCAGTTTTTGGGGGTTATTATGGAATTGGTCATCAACAGTCCGTTGCAACCGACACTTTTCAAGCAAAAAATTAGAAGTAATAAAAATGTGTTAGGGAATTTATCCATAGCGAAGCCATTTGGTTTTTTGCTAGGGAGAAATCGTTTAAAGCCAAGGTTGATAAGTGTGTGGTGTGTGTTATCGAGCAAAAGAAAGAATATAAAAGAAGAAATTGGAAGGTTTTTGTTCAAGATAAGCATTCAAAGCTGGAACGAGCAGGGGAAATCATCATGGTTTCAAATACGAAAGAAACACTATCCGCTAATGCGACTTTTTATACAGCGACCTTTCAGAATCTATGTTTTGAAATAACAAAACCGTATATGCAACTCGGTAAACACGAATCTTACCTTTACGATGGTCATCAACAACGTATAGCTAGCGTAGTCACATCGCACACAAAAAAACCGAGATTTAAGAAGACGGTGTACATTCATGAAGACAAGATGTTCAGTGCAGGGGAGCTTGCTTTTTTCGTCGTGGTTTTGAATATGACTCTTTTTGAATCGTAGACATGAGGAGTGGGGAATTATGATGCTAGTTAGCCACGCATCTAAAATATTAAATTATTACGTTTATTTAAAAAACACGTATTTACATCATACATACGGAAATCGCGAGGGAAGATTTCCATACGTTGAACAGCCAAAAGCGTATTTTCTAGAACCGTTTGAAGAAGCTTTTGCGAATCTTTGGAAGTCTACAGTTGTTCAGCTTGCCAAAGATTTGAACAGTGATTCGTTGTTATATGAAACGATGAATGACCGAGTTCGGCACCACTTGTTCTGCCTTCAGTAAGAGGAGGGGAGCATTACCGATTAACCGAACGAGGCTTTCACCATTGGTGGGAAAGTTTTGCAGGAGGCTTTGCGCTAGAAAAATCACTTTCAGATGCAATCCATACGTTATATGACGACGTGAATCAACAAGAGGTCGGAGATCGAGCAGTAAGCTTGAGCATCATTTATGATGATGTGGAGCTGTCTACTGTCGTTGGGGCGCCTGGCTTTTGTGTCGTTTCTGTTAAGGAGCTTCTTCTAAAGTACGATGAAGTTTTGGCACGAGTAATTGCTTCGGTTCGAGAGACGTCGTAAGTGGTGTATTCGCTCAATAGGGAGGTGATCGAATTCATGAAAACACGAACGAGTTATTCGATAGGGATGAATACCTTTATTATAATCGTGCTCATTCCTGCGAGCATCCCGTTGTTCATCAGTCCTCACCCGGTGGGGTTTGCGATTATCGGTTTCACCATTCTTTTTATTGGTGGTTGTTTCATTATTCATTACAAATTGACAGATAACCAGCTACACATTTATTTTTGTTTTTTTATACGAGCAAAATCCATTCCCCTTCAAGAAATTCAAGCGATTCGACCGACGCGTAGCCTAATCAGTGCTCCGGCGGCGAGTATAAAAGATCGCCTGGAACTGGAACGGTCGGGGTGGCTAATGCCGATCATCGTTTCACCGAAAGATCAGAGTGGGTTTATTGCGCATATCGAGCGCATCCATCCAAGTGTGGATGTTGACCCACAGTTATCTACTGAAATTAAAGGAGATGAAGCAGGTGAAGATGACACCAATACATAACGAAGATGAAAACGAGGTGATCACATTTCTTTTAGCGAGCACCTGGCCGTTTCATCGTTCGGTATCTTCCTCAGACGAGGAGTATCGAAAAGTGTTTCAATCGTTTTATATGAACAGAAACAATCAGGCGTTTTGGATAGAGAATGATGCCGAAAAGGTTGGGCTCTTAGTTATTGAAGACATTAACGATGACATTCCATTTATCGATATGAGGTTAGCTGAACGTTTTCGGGGTCAAGGGCTTGGTAAACAGTGTCTTCATTGGGCAACCGATTACATTTTCCAGTTGCCACAAAAAAAGTACCGCATTGAAGGGCACACGAAAGTGGCTAACATTGCCATGAGAAAAACGTTTCATGCGTGTGGCTATGTGAAGGAAGGGTACTTTCGCGATGCGTGGGAAAATAGTGATGGCTCCCTGGAGGATTGCCTTTGCTACGCCTTTATACGAAGAGATTGGGGAAAGGATACGCCTACGCCGCTACCGGTTGATGAGTTGCCATTCTAATCATTCAGGAAGGGGATTGACATGAACTTACTTTTAATTCTCAGTGGAGTTTTAGTGTCGCTATTCATTTTTAATCTAATCATGCGTAAAGTGCTGGATGTGGAAAAAAGAAGCCATTTTCTCACGAAGTCTGTCAATCGGACACACAGTATCATTGATTGGGGAATACGGATTACGTTCATCGTCTTAATATTTATTGGGCTCGCGTATGCTTATGAAAACCCTGAACCCCTTCCTTGGTTCGTCCATAACTGGATGTATATTTTTCTTATATCGTTTCTCTTACTTGAGGTTGTTCGTGCCTATTTTGAATGGAACATGATCCGGAGAAAAACCGTTATTTGCATACGCTCTCGCAAGTTGCTTTTCTGCTCGTTGTTGTAATTGTGTTGTACTCGACAAACATGTTTGGTGTTTTAGGGTAAAACATTTTTTTGGCTCACCTTCGTAAAACAGCCAGCTTATATGGGGAAGGAACACAGGCGCCGAGAGCGCCCGTATTCCTTTGCTATTATTGATTAATAAACAAGCGTCCCTTTGCAATGTCTCTTTCTTCGTTTCCGTATTCATCGATAGCGATGACCTCAATTTCTGCTCCAGCAACAGATAAGTTGTTGGTTGCCGTCCAATACCCGACGTAATGGCCGTCTTCAACCTCGGTCATCGGCATTTCTGTAGGTGCACTAAGTGGGTTAAAGAGCGGTGCGCGCAAAGCGAATGACGCAGCCATTCCAGGTTCACTATCGAAAGAAATCTTCACTGACTCACCTGCTTGAAGGCTGAGGTCTTCTGCTGGTTGTAAGTTTTCGATGGCTCGAGAATCATCGGATTCATAACTTAAGCCGTGACCGAATTGATAGTCATCGCCAATCGTTACTGGCAACTTCCCGCCAGGTTCAGCACCGAAGATCACATGAACCGCAGCTTCCCAAGAAACCGGGACAGGCGACCCCCAGCGCTCGATGGCGTAAGAGGACAAATGGGCATCCACATCTGGGTAGTTCCCGATGTCATAGGGCAGCCCTAATGAGACTGTTGCGACGGGAACATCTGTGGAGGAAAGGGCGAGTACTAAATCTTGCTGTCCTTCAGGCAATACATCGGCAGAGAACGTCGGTACGATTACGCGATCGGCTTCGGACGTAGAAGTGACTGCTTCTTCAATTTCATCAGCATTTGGATCATTTGACGTAACGATATATTCTACGTTACCGCTGCTTTTTGCGTCTACAGCTGCGGCGATGTCTTCAATGTAGTACGATTGATTGTAAATTTCCGGTCCGACGACGAGTGTATGTGCTTCTTCATCGGCATCAAACGGCAGCACGTCTTCGTTTTTCACAAGCGTAATGGAATCTTGAGCCATACGTTTGGCTAGCTGTTGATGTGCTTCATCGTTAACGACATCCGTTGCGGTTTCTGGGTCAACGAAGCGGCGCTCATCTAAGTTGTAGTTTTCTTTCGTTTGTAGAATGCGCTCTAGAGATTCATCGACGCGTTCTTCTGTTAAATCTCCAGATTCTAAAGCTTCAACCATCGTTTCGAATGTCTCGATTTGCTGGTCGAGCGAACCTGTTGCCATGACGATGTCGGCACCGGCATTAATGGTCATGACTCCGGCCTCTCCTGCGCCCCAACGATCATCAATAGCATCCATCGACATGGCATCGGTCACTATCAGTCCGTCAAATCCCATCTCTTCACGAAGCAGTCCGGTTAAGACGTCTTCCGACAAGGTTGCGGGCAGATCCGGATCGATCGCTTCAATGATGACATGTGAGGTCATAATGGAGTCTGCACCGGCATCGATGGCAGCAACAAATGGTGGTAGATGAACGTTATCTAACGTCTCTCTATCATATGTGACAACGGGCAGGTCATAGTGAGAGTCTTCGCTCGTATCTCCGTGACCGGGAAAGTGTTTCGGTGTTGAGAGTACACCGTTGTCTTGGTAGCCCATCACTTGGGCAACGGTCATATCTGAAACGAGTTCGGTATCTTCTCCAAAGGCGCGTACACCGATAACTGGATTATTTGGATTTGTATTCACATCTGCCAAAGGGGAATAGTTCCAGTTGAAACCGGTGGCAATCATTTCATCGGCGGTAACTCTTGCCATGTCTTCAGTTGCCTGAAGGTCTCTCGTCGCCCCGATTCCCATTTGCCTAGGAAAAGCTGTTCCGTCCGTCACATGCTGGTTTGTGCCGTATTCCAAATCGGCTGTGGAGAACAAAGGAATTTGCTGCTCAGTCTCTAATGCCCATTCTTGCAGTTGGTTATTGTATGCTGCGGTTGTTTCTGCGTCCCGGTCTCCATAAATAATGACAGATCCAGCTTTATAATCTCGAATTAACATTTCTGTGTCTTCATTTGGCATCTGTGCATCGTTGTCATGTGTAGAAGGCATAACGAGTTGTCCGATTTTTTCTTGTGGAGACATCTGATCGATGAGTTGTTGGACATCCGGTGTACCGTGTTCTCCGCCAAGAGCGGATGCAGGCATTGAAATTGCGGCAATTCCGATAACGCCGTACGTGAACAAAGATCGTCCTTTTTTCATGATACTCGCTCCTTATTTCTTAAATTTCACCAATGTGAGATTGGCGCTTATATAAAACCATTCTGCAAAAATCTGCCTAATCCCTTAAATCTGTAAATTTCAGGAATAAGGTCTCGTTCATCTCGATTAAGAATAAGGCCATCATTCCTTATTACATAGAGGAAGAGCCTATATCAGCTTTAAAATATAGAATACTCAGTCAATTAGTGCTACGATGGTGAAAATTTGAAGGGGGAATGTGTATGGGAAACGTGAATCAAACGTTCAAATGGTCCCTTGTCGGCGTCATGATTGTCGGTACGGTAGCGGCGGGTTCAGGTACGGATTTACACGGTCAGGATGAGGTGAGCCCAGAAATTGAACTGCGGAATGACCTCTTAGATATACTTGATGAAGAACAGTTACATAGTGCGTTAGCGGGGGTTCATGTTCAATATGCTGAAACGGGAGAGGAGTTGTTTTCCCATCAAAGCCATACGAGCTTGGCACCAGCGTCTGGACAAAAGCTACTTGTAGGGGCAACGGCGCTAGACGTTCTCGGTCCTGACTTCACATTTGAAACAGGTGTATACACAGACGGTGATTTAGAAGGAAATGAATTGCACGGCAATGTGTACGTAAAAGGGGGCGGTGATCCGACGATGCTTCCTGATGATTATGAACAATTTGCACAAACGTTACGTGAGGCTGGAATTGAACAGATTCACGGCGATATTATCGCGGATGATTCTTACTTTGATGATCGGCGATTATCTTTGGATTTATCGT
The DNA here is from genome assembly GCF_000698105.1 of Geomicrobium sp. JCM 19037. Taxonomy (NCBI): domain Bacteria; kingdom Bacillati; phylum Bacillota; class Bacilli; order Caryophanales; genus Geomicrobium; species Geomicrobium sp. JCM 19037. The sequence goes on from NZ_BAWZ01000055.1 coordinate 5,721, forward strand.
GGGCAAATCAACGTGGTCATGTCGGTGCACAAGTATCAGCGCTTAGCGTTGCCCCCGATGCTACCCTCATCTCAGATCTTGCTCTTGATCGCTACAACACCGGTTCCATTTATGTTGAAGTTCATCCAGGAGAGGAAGTGGGTGACGCGGCAGATATTCGTGTCACACCTGAGTCCGATTATTTTACGATCGATAATCAGATGACAACGGTTGAAGAAGGTGGAGAACGAGCGTTAACGAGCTGGGACCGAGCGCACGGAACGAATGACATTCATTTTGAAGGGACAATTCCTGTTGGAGCCAATCCATTTACACAATACGTCTCCATTTGGGAACCGACGGAGCTTGTGCTCAATCTATTCCACGACGGTTTAGGCGATGAAAACATTGAAGTGCACGGAGAACTCGTACTTGGAGAAACGCCTGAAGATGCCGAACAACTGGCGCATAAACAGTCAATGACGTTGGAACAATTAATGATTCCTTTTATGAAGTTCAGTCAAAATAATCATTCAGAACACTTGACGAAAACGTTAGGAAAAGTCGTTGAAGACGAAGGTAGCTGGGATGCTGGATTGTCTGTTGTTGAAGATTATCTTGATTCAGCGGGCGTGGACATGGACGTTGTCCAGCTAAGAGACGGCTCTGGAATGTCTCATCTGAATGCCATTCCGGCAGAACAGATGACACAGCTGCTCAGTCATGTGCAGACAGAAGATTGGTACGAGGTTTTCTATGACTCTTTGCCTGTCGCAGGTGAACCAGACCACTATGTTGGTGGGACGCTACGCACAAGAATGTAGATACAGCGGCGGAGGGCAACGTTACTGCAAAGACGGGAAGCCTCACATCTAAGTCCTCTCTATCTGGTTATGTGACAGATGCAGATGGCCATGAGCTGATCTTTGCCATGCTGTTCAACAACTATAAGGGCAGTTCCCCAACGAGCGTTGAGAACGAAATCGCGGTAAGGCTGGCAGAATATAGTGCGGAAGGTGACGGTGGTGACGACGATTCCTCTCCGATACGCAATGTGAAACCGGCTGAAGACGTTACACTTCGAGCGGTGAATCCGTGAAAGTGTCCTTTGAAGGGGAGCCTGGGCTAGAGGCAGCATTTTCAATTCGAGTTCCGTTATTTACAAGAAGTGCACCGCCAACAGAAGTAACGATGAGAGAAGCTGAAGAAGGGGTGTATGAAGGATATTGGACAGCGACAAATAACTTAAGCGTTGACGGCGCGCAGATTGAAATTCGCGCAGTGAATGATAAAGGAGAAGAGTATCGGGACGTTGCAGAAGGAAGAATAACTATCGAGCGTTAAATGGAGCCATGGCCCTTTCCTGAAGGGTCGCGGCTTTTTTATTGCCATGAGTTGATGTGGCGTAGTAGCATAATGTAAAAAGTGAAGGATGAGCATGTTGAACCTTAGGCGGTATGGAAAACAGGACGAAAATGACTTATTCCAATTGATTGAATCAGAAGGTGAGGAGTGGAACGACTATCTCACTGAAGAAGGGCGCGAGAACTATAAAAAGACGTTAGCAGGCTCATTAACGCTTCTCGCTTATGAGGGCGAAGAGCTTTGTGGATACTCTAGGTCAATTGTTGACGGTGAGTTTCATGTATACGTATGCGACTTGCTTGTACATCAAGAAAAGCGTGGGAACGGGTATGGCGAAAAACTTATGGCCGCCATTTATGAAAAGTATCCAAATCATACCGTGTTTGTCATGTCAGACGTGGATGAGTATTATGAGAAGCTAGGGTATCGAAAAGAAGGAACGGTTTTTGAAGTGAACCCACCCTCATCATCATAAGCAGGAGTGATTAGCATTGGAGAGCTATTTCTATGAAGCATTTGAAGACTTAAGCCGTCTGGCACCAGGAAGTGATGCATCAACGAGAAAGGCAGCATCGCTCGTTAAGAAATCAACGAACAACATGAAAATCTTAGACATCGGTTGAGGAAATGGAGTGCACACATTTCTTCTTGCAGACCTCTTTCCGAACGCCCAAATCATTGCAGTAGATACACATCAGCCGTATTTGGATGAGTTACTTTGCCGTGTTGAAAGACTCGGACTGGAAGAAAGAATTCAAGTACATAATCAATCGATGTTGGCGTTGGATTTTCCACATGAATATTTTGATCTCATCTGGGCGGAAGGTCGATCTACATTATTGGCTTTCAACAAGGATTGAGCGAGTGGAAAGCATTGTTAAAACCAGGCGGACAGCTTGTGTGCAGTGAAATTTCTTGGCTTCATTCATCTCCTTCTTCAGCGAGTCGCTCTTTCTGGGAAGAAGGGTATCCAGAAATTAATACTGTAGCAAATAAGGTAAGTCAAATTACTGAAAATGGTTATGAGTATTGTTTCTCGTACGTATTGCCCTATGAAGACTGGACCGAGCACTATTACGAACCGCTTGCACGTAAGCTCGACGAAATGACCGAGTTGTACATCGACGTCCCTGAAGCGCTAGAAGTCATTGGAATGATACAGATGGAGATCGAACTATTTCATGATCATCCAAACGATTACAGCTACGTGTTCTACGGTATGCAAAAAATGAAGAAGAAAGCGGTAAATTAAACCGTTTTCTTTTTAATTGTCGTGATGGACGCATCTACAAGGTCATTGTAACGAACGACGTAAAAGTGCCCCTCTTCCTGAACGATGACCTCTTCGTCCCCGTCGCTAAGCTTATATAACCTACCGGTTACTTGTGTCGTATTCCGCCCATTTCGATACGTGAGTGTGACGATATTGGGCCCTTGTGCAATCGACTCCACTAACACTCGTTTCATCTGTTCAAGATCTTCCACATCGCACCTCCAGTGAGTTCTTAATTTCATTATACACGAACATAAGTTCGAATCAACTGTTGAAAAGAAACATACGTTCGTATATAATATATAAAAATGCGAACGAGGTGAGTTCATGCTGTATGCATTGAGGCAATCTCTAGAGAAAAGAAGACGAGTTCAAATTATCTATCAAGCGAAGAGCGGAAAGCTAACACAACGGGAAGTTACTGTTTATCGTTTGAATGACGTAGATGTGATTGTGTGGTGCCACATGAAAGGTGCGGTTCGGACATTGAAGCAGGCGAACATCCTTGCTGTGGAGGACGCAAGCTCTTCAACATCGTAAATGACCACGCGTAAACTCTTTTTTACGCTCATAATGTTGAGGTCAACTATAGCTTCACCAGCTGAGACGCTTTCTTCTTATGGTGAAATCACTGATTTTCAAAAATACACTTCATAAAAATAACGAGAATCTCACCATAGATCGTTTTAAGATAAGGTTTTCGCCCCCACACACCACGCCGACGCTAAGTCCGCTCAGACTTAACATTGTATAGTGCGGCAACTAGGAAGAATACCGACCGGAAATTTGAGGGAGTATATTTGCTGCTTTATGGTGAGATCTACGAATATACCGAAGAAACATGTGCTAGAAGCCGAGGTAGAGAAAAGAGAAAAAACGAACATTCATGCCGCGACTGCGGTTTTTTTGTATGTTCAAATGTACACGTTATAGTTTTTTAATTCTGAACAATTCATTTAATAAGCTTGTGTGCATGACGAATGTTCTATTGACGTTATTGTGATTCGTGATTATGCTATTTGTACGAAAATTAAAAATAGAAACACTGGTTCATATATAGAACCAATCTATGAACGTATTTACTAAGGGGGATGCTGTTGACTTCCAAAACAGTACATAAATCGTTAACCGTTTTAGAGAAATTCACGGTCGAACAACCAGCTTGGGGTTTGCGTGAATTGGCTAGAGAACTTGATATGAACCATACAGTCGTTCATCGTTTTTTATCGACTTTTGAAGACCGAGGGTATTTAACGAAAAATGAAGACTCTGGAAAATATGAAGTCGGTTTTAAATTGTTGGAGCTAAGTCATGTAGCGCAGGAAAAGTTTAAGTTATCGGAACAAATACAAGCCACAATGCAGAAACTAGCCATGGAGACAGGTGAAAGTAGTGTTTTTACGTTAAGGGATCATGACTACGGTGTGTTTATCAACATTGCAGAAGGTAGTAATATTGTCCGGTTTGCTGATTCAATCGGTAGACGTTCACCGTTGTATTTAGGAGCTACACACAAGTCAATATTGGCGTACCTACCAGAAGACGCCATTGCTCGGGTAGGTGAACGAGCTGTTGAAGAGAAGTTTATACAGTCTCCAAGTCAACTCCATGAGACGTTGAAGGTTATCCGTGAACAAGGCTATGCGTATAGTGCGAGTGAAACATTTGAAGATGTCGCAGCAATGGCTGTCCCAATATTTAATCGAGATGCAAGAGTGATTGGTTCATTAGGAATTGCTGGGCCACCGTATCGAATCTCAGAAGAATATGCGATGAAAAATGCGCACATCTTGTTCCGATACCAAAAGGAAATTCAACCCATCATTAAAGTGAGCCCTAATGAATTATCGGAACTTTATGTCAATTGAAGGTGAGGAGGGGGAACAATTACAAAGATATTGGAAGTTGAAAACCTGAGAACATCGTATAAAAGCAAAGATCGTGTGACAAAAGTTGTGGATGGCGTCTCATTTCATGTTGATGAAGGAGAAGCGATTTGCATCGTTGGTGAGTCCGGTAGCGGAAAGAGTGTCACTTCATTAAGCGTGATGCGACTTGTTGAATTTGAGAATGGTCAGATTGATGGCGATGTTCGTTTCTTAGGTGAAGATTTGGCTAAGAAAAAAGGAAGTGAAATGAGGAAAATCCGGGGCAAAGAAATGTCGATGATCTTTCAAGAACCACTGACCGCTTTGAATCCGGTATTTACAATAGGCAAACAAATTACAGAGGCCATTCACTTTCATGAAAAAGTAACAAAATCAGAGGCATTGACGAGAGCAGAAAAGCTGCTCGCTCAAGTCGGTTTGTCTGATACTAAAACAAGACTCAAGCAGTATCCACATGAGCTATCTGGTGGGATGAGGCAGCGGGTAATGATTGCAATCGCACTCGCCTGTGAGCCGAAATTACTCATCGCCGATGAGCCAACAACGGCGTTGGATGTAACGATAGAAGCGCAAATTCTTGAACTTCTTCGTAGTCTTAGAGAAGAGCGAAAGATGTCTCTTATGCTCATTACTCATGATATTGGTGTCGCTTATGAAATGTCGGACAGGCTGATCATTATGTACGCTGGGAAAATTGTAGAAGAGGGGAAGACATCAGACATTTTTGACACCCCTCATCACCCGTACACGAAAGCGTTACTTCGCTCGGTACCTTCAATGGACGGGGAGCGAGGCGTGCCTCTATATTCAATCCCTGGTAGTATCCCGAGTCTACATGATATGCCTGTCGGTTGTCGCTTTGCCTCTCGCTGTGATTTCGTCACTGAAAAGTGTATACAGACTGAGCATCGATGGAAGAGACAGCAGTTGGCAGTGTAGCATGTTGGCACTCAGAAAAAGTGGCAAAGAGTGAGGTGACGGTATGAGTGCAACAGACGCAAAACCCCTTGTGAAAGTTTCCCATCTAAAAAAACACTTTCGGATTAAAGAGGGGTTTGCAAAACCAAAAATATTACGTGCGGTTGATGGTGTTAGCTTTGATATTTATGAAGGTGAAACACTAGGGCTTGTTGGTGAATCAGGTTGTGGAAAGTCGACGCTTGGAAGAAACATCTTGCGACTGCAGGAGCCGACGGAAGGAACCGTAACTTTTGAGGATCAAGATGTCCTGTCGTTATCCAATCGAGATTTAAGAAATCTAAGAAAAGATATGCAAATGATCTACCAAGATCCATTTGGCTCACTTAATCCAAGGTTTAGCATTGGTCAATCCATCGGCGAAATGTATGATATTCATCAATTGTATAAAGGGAAAGAAAAGGAACAAAAAATCCAAGAGCTACTCGAGTATGTCGGTTTAGACCCTACTAGAATGAATCATTACCACATGAGTTTTCTGGGGGGCAAAGACAGAGGGTAGGTATTGCAAGGGCGTTAGCATTGAACCCTAAGTTTATTGTTGCTGACGAACCTGTATCAGCATTAGATGTATCTGTACAATCACAAATTATTAATCTACTCATGCGATTAAAAAAGGAACTAGGGTTAACGTTACTGTTTATTGCACACGGATTAAATGTTGTCCGGCATATCTCTGATCGAGTCGGTGTTATGTATCTTGGAAAACTTGTGGAGTTGGCACATACGGATGAAGTGTTTGATTCACCTGCGCACCCGTATACAGCGGCATTACTCTCCACTGTCCCAGAAGCGAACCACGTAAAAAAAGAAAGAATTATTTTAAGAGGAGAGGTTCCTTCACCTGCAAACCCTCCTAGTGGCTGTCGCTTCCAAACTCGTTGTCCTTTAGCAACAAACTTATGCAAACAGGAGATACCAGAACTAACAGAAATGACACCAGGTCATTTTGTTGCCTGTCATTATCCACTACAACCATATGAAACACTGCAAGACGCCATAAAAAAAACAAAATCAAGAAGGAGCATGATGTATGCAAACAAAAAAAGAAATCGCAAATCCTAAACACTATGACGGGTACAAATCATTTCAGTATCTTGACGCAGGCGAAGATTATAAGGAATATGAGCTTTCTGAGGAAGATACTCGCGTAGAGAAGTACGAATACCCAGTAAGTAGTGAGGAAGAAGAGCTAGCGACACAAATTTTAAACGAAGATCATATCGTCTCGATGCATGAGCATACGTTTGTCGCCCCTAAAGACTTATCGCAATTTTATGAGTTCCGTCATCAGGGCAGAGATTGGACAGGTTTTGAAGCGTTAAGTCGTTCTGGCCTCGATGTAATTTTTGAGAACTTTATGGATGGCACAGCGATGATCACATCCCAAGCTGGCTGGAAGTGGTCAGATGTCATTCACGATATCGGAATTCGGTATAGCGACATTGCTCATCAAGATATGGTCATAAAAGCAGAGCGAACAGAAGATTTATACCGTGCAAAAAAGGAAGGGAAAATTGCATTTGTAGGTGCTTTAGAGTCTTGCTCAATGATTGAGAACGAGCTAGATCGCCTAGACGTATTACACGGACTCGGTATTCGAACGATGGGTGTCGTATATTCTGAAGCAAACGCATTAGGATCTGGACTTCGTGAGCCAAACGATAGCGGGCTGAGTGTTTTTGGGAAGCAAGCTGTACGTAGAATGAACAAATTAGGGATTACCGTAGACATCTCCCATGCAGGTGACCAAACATCACTGGATACGATTGAAACGAGTGAGAAGCCGGTCACGATAAACCACGCGGGTGCAAGAACGTTATGGGATTCAAAGCGTATGAAACCAGACGAAGTGATTAAAGCTTGTGCGGCGCGTGGAGGCGTTATCGCAATTGAGGCAGCACCGCACTCTACGATTACGAGCAACCATCCAGAACATAACATTGAATCATTTATGGAGCACTTTGAGTACACAGCAAACCTAGTTGGAATTGATCACGTTGCTTTTGGACCAGATACACTGTTTGGTGATCATGTGAAATTACATGAGTTATTAGCATCAAGATTATCGATTAAATCCGCGCAAAAATCTGACATGGTTAAGGTTGACTATGTAAAAGGGTTGGAGAACCCAGCAGAATGCTTCCCGAACATCGTGCGCTGGCTCGTCAAACGTGGGTATTCACGTGAAGATATTCGCAAAGTTATTGGACTGAACATATTCAGAGTGCTTAAAGAAAACGTGGGCTAAATAATAAGTAGGAGGGGGTAGGGGCATGAAGAAGTTAGCGAGAACAGGCTTACTTATCGTAGCTAGTCTTGGTGTTTTATCGGCGTGTGCGTATGGTTCAGAAGATTCGTCCGGTGATGATGGTAATTCAAGTGGGGAGACAGTTGAAGATTCCGGAGAAGAAGCTGAAGAAGGAAGTGGTGGGCAATCAGGAGGGAAAGTTTCCATTCCTATCGTTGCTGACCCTACATTTAACCCGTGGCACCCGAACGCGTATGCTGAATCCAATGTCGTGAACCGCGTCCTATTTTCAGGGTTAACAAAACCAGGTGAAGACTTAGTTCCGTCACCAAGCTTGGCGGAGTCGTGGGAGACTTCGGAAGATGAATTGGAGTGGACATTCCAAGTTCGAGAAGATGTACTTTGGCACGATGGAGAAACTTTTGATTCTGAGGATGTCTCGTATACATTTAACGAAATCGTACTCAATGAGGAATTAGGGGCAAACGGCGCGTCATTTTTCGGTGATGTAGAAGAAGTTGTCGCAGATGATGAGTTTACAGTGACGTTTAAGCTGTCGAATCCTGTAGCAGCATTACCGGCCTACCTTGGATTCAACTCAGAGATTCTTCCAGAACATATCTTTAACGGGGAAGACCCATGGGACTTGAGTTCCTTTAATAAGGATAATGCCGTAGGAACCGGGCCGTTCAAAATGTCGACGTACACTTCCGGTCAATCCGTAGTTCTTGAAAGAAATGAAGATTACTTTGGAGATACCGCTCTATTAGATGAAGTGGAATATAAAGTGTTGGCAGATAGCAATACACACGTTGCGCAAATTTTAAGTGGCGAGTTATCAATCTTTTCATTAGAGGATACTGCATCCATTGAGCGGATTGAGCAGCAAGATGGGGTTGATGTGTACCCTCGTGAAACGACACAGTTTTATTGGTTATCACTCAATCAAGAACATGAAAAATACCAAGAGCCGCTCGTTCGCCAAGCCATCACACACGCGATTAACCGCGAAAACATCATTGATACTGTCCTACAAGGATACGGAACCATTGCAGATCACGGGATATCCCCGGCACTTGAGGAGTATTACCGTGATGATGTAGAAACATTGGCGTATGATCCAGACGAAGCGTCTCTCTTATGAGCGAAGCAGGCTGGGAACAAAATGACAATGGCGTATTCGAAAAAGATGGAGAAACGTTCGACATCAATTTTGAAATCGGAATTCAAGGGGATTTGGAGCAGATTGCTCAATTAATTCAACAATATTTAATTGAGGTCGGCTTTAATGTTGAACTTCAGACGATGGAATGGAACACGATGATTGATCAAGTTGTTATTAACCGTGATTATGATGTAACGCTAAACTGGTGGCGTTATGCAAGCGATCCTGATTTACAGCCATATATCCATTCTGAAAATGCTGGAAGTGGCAATAACATTCCTGGCTACCAAAACGAGGAAATGGACCAACTGCTTGAAGCAGGCGCGCAAACAAGTGATATGTCTGAAAGGCAAGAAATCTACAATCAAGCACAAGAATTAATGGCAACAGAACAGCCTTACAACTTCCTATGGTATCCGCAGGAAGCGCAAGTGAAGGTAGACGCTTTGCAAGGTGTACCAGATCTCGCATTCGGAGATTCATTGCATTACATTAATGAATGGTATTTAGAACAGTGATACATCCCGCCCGTAAAGGGCGGGCTTAAAAAAACTAACCCTGATTAGAGGGGGGGCTATTCCGATGTTACGTTTCTTACTTAACCGAGCTGGTCAAAGTGTTATTTTGTTATTTATTGTTACCGTCATCACGTTCTTTCTCATCAATCTTGCACCAGGTGGACCTTCAGGTGTAATGAGAATGGATGCATCTGAAGCAGAGAGGCAAGCGATGATTGAGCGTTACGGGCTTGATGATCCTGTGGTTGTTCGTTATGGGGATTGGATCTTCAATGCTGTTCAAGGGGATTTTGGGACGTCTTTCTCGAGTAATCAGCCCGTGATTGAACGTGTGTTAGAAAGAATTCCTTATACAATTGAGCTAAGTTTATTCACGCTTGCACTCGCGATTTCCATTGGAATCGTCCTCGGTGTTATTTCAGCAATCAAGCGTGGAACTATTGCAGATTATTCGATTAACTTTATTAGTGTTATCGGGTTATCTGTACCTGCATTTTGGTTGGCGCTGATGCTTATTCAATGGTTTTCTATTCAGCTTGGTTGGCTCCCATCCTCAGGTGTTGGTGCACGTGGAGAAAACTTTGATCTATTAAACTGGCTTTCACATTTGTTGTTGCCTGTATTGATTTTGTCGACAACGATCTTACCGAACATTGTAAGGTTCACACGCTCTTCAATGCTAGAAGTGATCTCTCAGCAATATATTCGAACTGTACGTGCAAAAGGGGCAGGAGAGCGTACTGTAATTTATGTTCATGCGCTAAGAAATGCGTTAATTCCGGTGATTACGATGATCGGAGTGCTCATCCCTAGATTGTTGAGCGGGGCCGTAATCACCGAGGCAATTTTCGGCTGGCCGGGAATCGGCACCTTGATTTTGGAAGCGGCTCAAAGCCGTGATTATCCTTTGGTCATGGGTGTCACAGTTATTATTACTTCTGTCGTAATTTTATCCAATTTAATCGTTGATCTTGTTTACTCAAAAATAGACCCACGCGTTAAGAATATTTCATAGATTTAGGAGATGAATAACGATGGAGAACGTAACTGGCTGAACGGCCAGCCGATTGCTGTTAGCGCTCCAGCCAAGTTGAGTTTGATGCAGCGCCTATATCAAAATAAACTCGCTTTCTTTTCCCTTTGCTTTATTGTATTGCTTCATCTTGTTGTCTTTTTAGTTCCTCTAGTTTGGCCACATCATCCAGATCGAATTGCTGAGATAGGTGTTCATGCTAGTTGGTCACTCACCCATCCATTTGGAACAGATGAACTGGGTCGTGATGTATTTGCCCGCCTCCTACACGGGGGCCAGGTGACATTGCTCGTCGGGCTAGCCGCAATGATTTGTTCCATTATCATTGGTGTATTTGTCGGGGCAGTCGCTGGTTTTTTTGGAAAGAGTATAGAAGCTGTGCTCATGAGATTTACGGAAGCGATGATGGCGATACCGAACTACTTTTTCGTTCTTGTTGCCCTAACTGTTCTCGGTACATCGCCAGCAATGGTCATTCTTGTTATTGCCTTCACGACGTGGATGGAGATTGCTAGAGTGGTGTACGGTGAAACCCTTAAATGGAAAGAGTATGAGTTTGTCGAGGCTGCGATTGCGTCTGGGGCAACAAAAATGAGGGTGCTGCTAAGGTACGTACTGCCACAAGTTACACCTTCAATAATTGTTGCAGCAACGCTCTGTATAGCGGGAGCCATTCTCACCGAAAGTGCCATTAGTTATCTTGGCCTTGGGATTCAACCACCAACACCAACATGGGGGAATATGTTGCAAAATGCCCAGCAGTACATTTGGACAGCCCCAATGCTCGGTTTTTTACCGGGAATCGCAATTACGCTCATTGTTCTTGCCTACAATTTTCTTGGTGATGGCTTACGGGACGCACTAGATCCAAAAAACACAAAGTAGGAAGGAGATTAGCATGAAACGAATGATTAATGGGAATGAACTATACATTGAAGAACAGGGAAATCCAAATGGAAAAGCCATCTTTTTCATTCACGGGGCACCTGGTCTTGGAGACTGTCGAAGTGACATTAAAGCATTTTCAGATCTCGGTACCGATTATCGGTTAATCTTCATGGATATGAGGGGTTCGGGTTATTCTGAAGGAAAACCGCCTTTCACACATGAACAATGGACTGAAGATATTGAGTCAGTGAGAAAAGAACTCGTCGATGAACCGATTATCATATTAGGTGGATCTTACGGCGGGTTTCTTGCACTAGAATATGTACTTCGCTATCCAGAATCTGTACGAGCAGTACTACTTCGTGATACTGCGGCGAGTAAACGCTTTGATCAAGATTCTGTTCAAGCGGCAAAAGATGCGAACCTTACCGATGTGAGCGAAGACGAACTCATTCGTCTCTTCGCTGGAGAGGTCGCATCAAACGAGGAATTTAAACGAGTGTTTTCCGCTATTCAGCCTCTTTACACCGTTGAATACGATGAAGTCGCCGTTAAAAAGAAGATGGACAGTATCTATTATCGATATGAAACACATAACGCAGCATTCAAATACAACAAACCTAATTATAATATTGTTGATCAGTTGCCGAGCATTAATGTCCCTGTATTTATTACTGTTGGCAGACACGATTGGATTACACCAGTGGAATGCTCGGATGAGATAGCGAGTCATATTCCGAACCATGAATATCACATTTTTGAACAGAGTGGACATTCACCTCATCATGAAGAGAACGAATTATACCTCGCTCGACTTCGCGCTTTTTTTAACAAGTACGAATTATAATTGTTCCGCCAATCCTTATGGTTTGGTGGTTTTTTGCTGTTATTTAGCTTTTTCTATTAATGAGAGGGTCAGTTTATTATAAGGATAAAAAATATCTTGGTTTTCACGTTGATTTGCAAAGAAGAACCTCTCTTTATGTAGTAGCATGGCAGAATATACAGAATCCTAAAGAGGTGATTGCATGTCAAATGCATATGAAGTGAGTAAACGAGTATTTGAGGAGTACTTCTTAAAGCGTAATCACGTTCAAACAGCGGTTACACCAGGAGTTAAGGAATACAACCGGGGGTCTGTGTCAAACCCAGAATATGCTCCGATTTATATGGGAGGGCGTTATTACCGGATGGCTTCGTTTATGATTTTTCTCTCGCAACTCGAATATGAGGCTAGAGAAGTTCATAAAGAAGACAGCTTGGCTGTTGAAGTAAGTGACGAGCTATCGAAAGCAATCAATGCGATCTTCGATGAAACAAGTGAAGGTGGCGAGATGGAAGGGTATTTAAGAGACGGTCCGATGGATGGTGGTACACCTGGCATTAGTGCACTAACGGCGAGCCTCGTCTTTATTAAAGGACTGAATGGGAATCTTTGCGATAACGTTAAAGAGCGGGTGGAGGATATGCTTGACCAGTGTTGGGATTGGAGTGATCGCCATTACCGTGAACATACGTGGTCTTTTATGGACGATCATACCATTGAGTATATGGTCGATCATTTGATTGTTGATGATGAGCAATCCTTTCCGAATGCGCGTTATCCGATGAATGGGGTAATGTGGTATGCCTATGCAATGGCGATGGACAGCTACCTTAATCACAATGGTCAAGTGTATGACCAACCTTATGGAAGAACAGCCCGAAGATTCAAGAATATGGGCATATACATTCAGGAAATCAATTATGATGTGAGTCAATTTTCGAAGAATCTCACTGCAGGGAAACAGCATCTTACAGGAGCAGGGCGGCCAGTGCTTATCGCAGGGTATACGTCTTGGACGGGCATGCATTTAGGGATGCTGGAATATGGCTTAAAAGCAACCATGAAAGAAAATTTTATGAGGAAGTTGAAGGTGGATTTCAAGCGGGTGCGCGTGAGCTTGCTGAAGGGTTCCGTGTTCTTGTTGACGTTCATGGGGTGGTTCCAAACCAGCTGAGTCCAGACACGACAGTGAGAAGAGAGGAAGACTTTTCTTCTCTGCCGACGCACATCGCTGATGACGGGGAACAAATCGTTGACTACAGTCGTCAAATTCCTGTGATGAATACGGGAGATGTGAAAGGTGACCAGCCATTTCAAGATTGGTGGGACAGGTTTATTAAAGATTATTATCCAGATGTGGACGGCTTCAATACATCTATTGAACACGCGATCGACTCTGATTGGAGAGCTGAAGTGCAAGGTGATGATCGCGACAAACGAACACATGACATTACCGAGCCGAATTTCCTGCGTGCGTGTTTGGCGCTTGCTCACGGAATGATGAGAAGATTGACATTTCGTTAACGCATGAAAATTGTAATTAAACCGCCCAGTTCGTTGATGGATTGGGCGGTGCTACATGTGTAATGTCCTAAACTCGATAACATCGACCTGCATCAATTGTGTAGAGGAGATAAGTATAAATGTTTATTTTTAGTTTATTCGAATTAGTTAATTAAATTTAGTGAATTTTTGTGCTAGTATTCAAATTACTTAGGGTGACTAAATAAATGGAGGAGGGCTTTTATTTGAAAACATCAGCTTGGAAATATTCACTGTCATTCGTACTACTTCTTTCACTGTGGCAACCAACGGAATCTTTTGCTCTACTTGAAGAGGAAGAGTATGAAGAACCGAGTGCGCAATCAATTGAAGCGTTAGATGAACGTTGGACGAATTACGAAGAAATGGTTGAAGAGCTTTTCCGTATCGAAGAGATGAGTGAAGGTCTTCTGGAATTAGATGTGATAGGCGAATCCCATCAAGGTCGCGACATTTATGCGACGAGAATGGGCGATGGCGATCAAGTGTTACTCATTGATAGTGAGATTCATGGCAACGAAAAATCAGGCACAGAAGCCATTATCGATATGTTGGACGAACTTGCAGCGGGTGAAAGAGATCATATACTAGAGGAAGTAACGATTGTCACCGTTCCTAAGCTTAACCCTGATGGCTCTGAACTCGTAAAACGTCAAAATGACATCTCTTGGGAAGAAGTCCTTGAATATCATCCCCACTTAGAGGGCGCTGAACCTGCTTGGTATCATAATGAAAGCCGTAACGGTTTTGATATTAATCGTGATTTCCATCCGGACTTGGACTTTGAAGCAGAGGCAGATGATTTGCCTGGAACGAGTGCTCATTACGGATTCTACTTAACGAATGAAGCTCGCGCTCTTGCTGATTTATATCAAGAACTACAAGAAGAGTTTGGCATTGTGGAATCGTATGTGAATTTGCACCATATGGGCACGCCGCAACTTGAAGGCACGGATCAGGATGTGTCGATTGCGCTTAGCCACCCGCCGCTAGGACCAGATAACAACCCTAAATACGTGGAAGACTACCCAGAATGGGACCAAGACAAATCCCGGCGTTATAATTTAGCAGCGGCAGAAGGCATTCATGCTCATGCAGAAGATGGCCATGAAGCGGGGCTGGCTCGGTACACGTACCCGTCAACCTTTGACCTTTCTGGCATTGCGTTAGGTGCATTCGGTTTGAACGGAAGCGGAGCGGTATTATTTGAAATGGCAGGACAACAACCTCAAGTTCCTTATGATCAAGAACTCATTGATAAGGTTACAGCAGGTCTTTGGGGAATTGCGGAGTCGATGACGGATGGCTCAGTGCACGAGCTTGATGGCGATGCATTTTATGATATTCCGAAGTACTGGCCGGATACGCCGCCAGTGAGCGACCCTGAGCAATATGTGTTTGATTTCACCGATGATGTCGTTGGTGAACAGCCTGACGAGTGGTCACCGATTTGGCAAGGTGAAGACGAGCAGCTTACCATTGCTGATGAACCACTGCGCTTGGAGCATACCGCTCGTTCAGGTGTGAGAGGCTTTACAGCGGATGCGGTAGGAGAACTTTATGGAAGTACAGAAATCTTCGCACTCGTTCAAGGCTCGAACATTCAAAACCACGTATTTGAACTTGGATTCCATATGTCTGGGTCGCCAGGAAGTGAGAATGACATTTATGCAGATGCACGGCTCCCAGACGATGAGTACGAGAACGGAACCGTCCGAATTATGCAACGAAGCGGGGGCTCAAGTACAACCCTCGGCATCGCCGAGCCAGGTTTTGAAGTATCTGAAGATGAATGGTACCGTGTATTACTTCAAAGAGATGCAGCGGCCTTGCAACTCAAAGTTTGGCCAGATGGTGAAGACGAGCCAGACAGTTGGCAAATCGTCACAACCGAAGACAACATGTACGGAGGCCAAGTTGGATTTTCACACAGCACGCCAGGTGCAGTGAATGACTTTGCTTACATCGGTGTAGGCGTTGGAGGAGAACGTGCCCCGCATGCTGACGACGACCATCTAGGAGAACCTGTTGATCCACCAGAAGAAGGGCTCATCCGCAACTTGCAACCAGCTGAAAATAGGACGCTTGCAGCAGGTGAATCCGTAAGAATTGCGTTTGATAGTGACCCCGGCTTGA
The DNA here is from genome assembly GCF_000698105.1 of Geomicrobium sp. JCM 19037. Lineage (NCBI taxonomy): Bacteria > Bacillati > Bacillota > Bacilli > Caryophanales > Geomicrobium > Geomicrobium sp. JCM 19037. Next base: position 21,564 of record NZ_BAWZ01000055.1, read on the forward strand.
ATGCGGTGTTCTCCATCCGCCTGCCGCTCACGAGTCAGTCACAACCGCCTACTGAATTGCCGATGTGGGAGAGCTCACCTGGACAATATGTCGGCTATTGGACCGCCATAAGAAACCTTTCAGTTCAAGGCGCTGAAATCGAAGTGAAAGTGACAGATGCTGACGGAAATGAAACGAGAGAGACTGCAGAAGGACGTCTAAATATTAACTAACGTGTGAGGATTGCCCAATTTTTGGGCAATCCTTTTTATTTGCTGGGGATGGGAAGCAGTAGTGTTAACACAAACTTCTGTGATAGTAACATACAGGAAAATAGTAATAGTTAGCTCCCCGCATCTTGAATAATCACACTCGATTTTTTTCGTACGCCAGTCTTTGATTAGAACCAGAGCTTATTAGTAGTCTATTTTCATCTATGCTTATCCACCGTATGGTGTCTATTCGTCTTAATTACTTGAGCTTTAATAAGAGTAGCGTTTTGAGAAATTCATGATAGTAGAGGGTTAAGGTGAAATATGAGCACCTGTTATCATCATTTTTTTGCTCAAAAGCTAATTTTGTTAAAAAATACAAACATCCTTCAAAGTATTTCTAGGGGTGGGACATATGCATATTGAAAGAAAATTAATTAATTATTTTTTCTAATCACTAGACAGCGCTTTCATATTAGTATACTATTAC